>CAZHGK010000030.1:0-13270 GCA_964532095.1 uncultured Planctomycetales bacterium
TTTCACTCTCTGGATAAATAAGTGATGCAGTAATTTGTTTAAGCAGATAATCTTGGGCTAAGAGATCACGACCCATTTCTGTTTCGCCAAATTCTTTAGGGACGATACGATCTTTTTCGTAAGGGCTAAGGTTAACCCAGAGGTCTTGTTCGGGGATGGTTAGTGACGCTAGGAAGTATTTAATTAATTTGTTGGATTGTTGTTTGAGTTGTTCTTGATTAAAACCCGGGACAGTCACCGCTTCATCACCTGTATCCAAAAAGAAATTAAAACGCAGTGGATCGGCAGGGTCGAGTTTAATGCCCCGAAGCACTGCAGGGCTAAAGCTCGGACTTAAGGCAACCATACTTCCAGGCACAGGCATAACTGCTTGTGCCCCAGCAGCTTGTGGAAATACTATACCCGAAGGCAAAAAGCAAGCTAATAGGTAAAATATGACTATTTTACGAAACATGCTCAAAAGATACCATATAATCTAGATATATGCCAATTACAGCTAGGTTGGATTTATTGCTTAAAAAATAGCATACCTAACGGCGGGATGGTCAAAGACAGGGAAAACGGTCGGCCATGCACAGGATTAGGATGCGCTTGGGTCACACCCAAATTTCCCTGGCCACTGCCCCCGTAAATCGTGGCATCTGAATTGAGGATTTCATGCCAGGCACCATCACTGGGCACCCCGACATTGTAATTATGATGCAGCATGGGTGTAAAATTGCACACCACAACAATACGTTCTTTGCCATCCGCAGATTTGCGGATGAAATTGATAATCCCCTGCTGATGGTCATTTAAATCAATCCATTCAAAACCATCAGGAGTAAAATCACGCTCAAACAAGGCTGGTTCCCGTCGGTATAAATGGTTTAAATCCTTAACCCATTGATGAATGCCCTGATGTGGTGCAAATTGCAACAAATGCCAGTCCAAACTTTTTTCATGGTTCCATTCGCTCCACTGCGCAAACTCTGAGCCCATGAATAATAATTTCTTCCCCGGATGCGCAAACATATACCCTAACAACAGACGCAAATTGGCAAACTTCTGCCAATCATCACCAGGCATTTTCGCAGCTAAGGCCTGCTTGCCATGCACGACTTCGTCGTGGGACAAAGACAAGACAAAATTTTCAGTATAGGCATATAAAAAACTAAATGTTAAATCATGGTGGTGATATTTACGGAACACCGGATCTTTGGAAATGTATAACAGGGTATCGTGCATCCACCCCATATTCCATTTCATGCCAAAGCCCAAACCATTCATGCTCGTCGGACGGGATACCCCTCCCCATGCGGTGGATTCTTCCGCAATCATTTGGATATCAGGAAACTTGGCATAGGCGGCTTCATTTAACCGACGCAGGAAATAAATGGCATCTAAATTCTCCCGGCCCCCATACTGGTTAGGGATCCATTCCATGGGCTGGCGAGAATAATCCAAATACAACATCGACGCCACTGCATCCACACGCAAGGCATCCACATGATATTTTTCCAACCAAAACATGGCGCTGGAAATTAAAAATGCCCGTACTTCATTGCGGCTATAATTAAAAATGGCGCTTTTCCAATCCGGATGAAAACCTTTGCGCGGGTCTGCATGCTCAAACAAATGCGTGCCATCAAAATACGCAAGTCCATGCTCATCATACGGAAAATGCGACGGCACCCAATCTAAAATCACCCCAATGCCGTTTTGGTGCAAGGCATCTACCAGATACATAAAATCTTGCGGGTTCCCATACCTGCTCGTCGGAGAAAAATACCCTAACGTCTGATAACCCCATGATCCATAAAACGGATGCTCCATGACGGGCAAGAATTCCACATGGGTAAAACCCATTTCCTTAATATAGGCAACAAGATGTTTTGCCAATTCCACATATGTAAAGGAACGGTCCCCTTCTTCTAATAAATGCTTCCAAGAACCCAGATGCATTTCATAAATGCTCATGGGAGATTCCAAGCTATTGGACTTATAACGATTCGCCATCCATTGGCGATCTCCCCAGTTGTAATTCAAATCCCAAACTACCGACGCTGTGCGCGGCGGCAATTCATTACAAAATGCATACGGGTCTTGCTTTTCAACCTGGTAATAATCGCTGCCGGAAACGATGAAATACTTGTAAACTTCTCCCTGCCTTAAACCTGGGATAAAACCTTCCCAAATTCCTGAGGAATCCCAGCGCGGATAAAGAGGATGTTGGTTTTTATTCCAACCATTAAAATTTCCAATGACGGAAACAGATTTGGCATTTGGCGCCCAAACGGCAAATTGCACACCTGGCACCCCATCGACAGCTGTCAAATGGGAACCAAGCTTATCTTGCAATTGGAAGTGACTTCCTTCTTTAAAAAGGTAAATATCGTGATCGGTAAGAAGAGAGAATGGAGTTGTACTTGAAGATTTTAGTTGTTGTTCGGGCATGCCCTACCGTGATTGGATCATGGTCAACAAATCTTTGGCCGCATCTTGCGGTCCTTGGCGTTCCCAACCAGCTAACCCTAAACGAGTGCGGATTTGGCCGATGAAAACACCTGCTTTAAAAAATGCATGGAAATATTTTTGTGCAATTGGTTCGTGCATATCCTTATGTTGCGCAGGTCCAAACACATTGGCAAAATAAGAATGCACAATCCCGGAACTGGTCGTCGTACCTTTACTCATAACTGTCCCTTCGCGGAAAATCTCAAGCGCAACTTCGGGATCAGTAATTTTTTCAATCACAGGATGCTCTTCATCAATCTGCTCATAATTATTGGCATACAAAATAAAATCAATCTTGTGGCCTTTAATCAAATTATGGAACGATGTCACAGGTAAGATAATACGGGCATTGACCTGGTTGGCATTCATGATGATTGCCCGGTCAATTTGGCCTAATGCATAGCCTGGTTGCAAATCATCCAGACGTAAAAATGCGCCGATTTCCGTCCCATATCCAATAATAGAACCATCAGGCGCAATATCAAATGAACCCATATCATCTGCAACGATGATAATATCCTGGATCATTTCTTCACCTATATTACGGAAAGCTTCCAATGTTTCTGATTTACCAGCACCTGTGTCGCCGATAAACAAGAATGTATAATCTTTATTTCCTTTGAGGATAATACGTACCAATGCCCCATGGAAAGGTAAGCGGCCATTTTTCATGATCTTGATATTATGCAAGGTCAAGATCATCTTCTTTAAATAACCAAAATAACCAAATTCTTCGCGGCCTGGGACTGCTCCAACTAAAATATTATTTTTCTGGTCATCGTGGTATACCGTTGGCAATTTTGCCAAGCTATCTAAAGATGTGCCTGTGGTCCCAAAGGTATAAACAGCATCTGGTTGACGCTTTAAATCTTCATCGTCGGCCATTTCAAATAAATTGCATAAGGAAAGGCCTAGTTCAAAGAATTTCTTGTGAAAGTAAACCAGCATGACCAACGGACCAACTTTTGCTGGATAGCATAACCACTCTTGCTTATCAATGTCTACCAATTCCAGAGGATTTGATGCAATTGGCTCAAACTTGCCCGTACGCTTATTCATGGGCGGATTCAAAATGAGCGGTGGATATAACAAAATCTGACGAATCACTGGTACGCCTTGCAATTTATCGTATGCCCCACCAGTAGGTAAATTAACCCGACGAGGAGTTGCAATTACGCCCACCTCTGCCCCGGCATTAACCTGACGGTAAATACGGGGATGGGATTCAGTCAAATGTTCTTGGATATCACGGTACGCAATACGGATCAAATGGCTTAAAGGTTCAGCCATATCATTGAAGGCACGGTAAGGACGGCGGTCAAAATCACGGTCATCAGAATCACAAATAATGAAACGCTCAAAGGAACGCCAGTAATTATAGAGGTATTCGATAAAATCACTGAATAAATGGGGATCGCGCAAGAATGCCGCAGAACCAGGCACGGCTGCAGGCAACAAGTCAACAGAGTTCTTGGCTAAAAACTTGAATGTTTCCACCAATGCCGTGACATTCTTCTCATTCGCCCCGCCTTGGCCAAAAATATTCAATAACTGTGAATTCTTGCGGGACAAATCTGCCAAGCAACGCTTTAAGATTTCACGGAATAAAGGACTAGCCACCACTTCTTCTCCGGTGAAACATGGACGTTCGAAGAGGCGGATGACAACTTTATTTTTGTAGATTTCGAAGTTTTTGATTCCCATAAATATTTTCCAATTATATACAGATCATCTGGAAGTGCAAGTTTTTTTTCTATTACTTGTGTTCAATCAAACGAATAGCCCCTAAGGTTACAGCGTCGTCGCCTAATGTTGATTGAATAATGCGACAGGTATTAAAACTTTTAAAGAACGGATCACCCTTGACGGTTTGTTCAATAATCGGCAACACAAAACCACCGCACGCCTTGATAATTCCTCCGCCGAGAATCACCGCCTGAGGATTAAAAATATGATTTAAGCTTACACAGGCAGCACCTAACGCCTTTGACATACCTGTCATCACCTTGACAACCACAGGGTCTTTCATAGTTATAGCTTCTTTTAATACCCGGCTTTTAATCGTATCTAACTTTCCTTTATTTAAACGGAGAATGGCACTACGCTTGCCTTCTTTAAGCAAAAGCCGAATATCGCGCTCAATCGCCCAGCGGCTAGCCAAACTTTCCAAACAGCCCCGATTGCCGCAATGGCATAATGGACCGTTCACATCCATAATCATATGGCCTAATTCCGTCGCTGCACCCTGTACCCCTAACATCAAACGGCCGTTAAGTACAACAGCACCGCCAATGCCTGTACCTGGAGAAATGCCCACAACATTTTTAAGCCCGCGGGCTGCCCCCAACCACACTTCCCCTAATAAACCGCAATTCACATCATTGCCCATGGCAATAGGCACATGGTATTTAGAACGCATATTGCGGTACAATGGATATTTCGTTAAATTAATATTCGGGGCTGCTAAAATCGCATGATTGACGGTGTCCACAATACCCGGCACACCCAACCCAATCCCCTTTAATCCTCGACGAGAGACACCGGCAGATTGGATCAATTCCGCAATTAATAAATGTACGGCATCTTCAATCGCTTTTGGCTTGGTGTTTTTAGGTGTATCTGTCTTTGCCCGCGCCATAACACGTCCAGCAGGTGTTGCCAATACTCCAGCAATCTTGGTCCCGCCGATGTCAATACCTATGAAATAGTTTGAGGTCATAATTAATGCGTGTAATGTTTAATAAAATATTCCTGCACATCAAAAACCTGGGTTTCCCCTGCCACCCGGCTATACATGCCATCTGATGACAAACGACGGGTCTTGCGCGTATCCTTCCAATAATTATCCATAATAAACTGCACGTGTTTTTTGATTTCCGGCTTGGTAAGCTCAAACAACAATTCCACACGTCGGTCAAAATTACGGGTCATCCAATCTGCAGATGCCAAAAACACCCGAGGAGAATCCCCATTACCAAAAATATAAATACGGGAATGCTCCAAAAAACGGCCGACAATACTACGCACTTCAATATTTTCACTTAAACCAACCACCCCTGGCTTTAAACAACAAATCCCCCGGACTAATAATTTGATTTTTACACCCGCCTGGGAAGCCTGATAAAGCTTATCAATCATTTGCTTGTCTTCCAAAGAATTCATTTTCGCAATGATCCAGCCATTCTTATCCTTCGATTGAGCAGCCATTTCCTGGTCAATGAGGTCAAAGAAATATTTACGCAAATCATGGGGCGAAGAAATAACCCGCTTCCACGGAGATGGCTGGGAATACCCGGTGACAACATTAAATACATCGGCGATATCACGGGCAAAATCATCATTGGCCGTATAAAAACCTATGTCGGTATACACCTTGGCTGTTTTCTCGTTGTAATTGCCCGTCGATAAATGCACGTACCGACGGATACGGCCATCTTCCTTGCGCACCACCAGGGTCATTTTCGAATGGATCTTAAGCCCGGCAATGCCATAAATCACATGGCACCCAGCCTGTTCTAATTCCCTCGCCCATTGAATATTCTTTTCTTCCTCAAAACGCGCCTTGATTTCAACAACCACCGTTACCTGCTTGCGCTGTTTGGCTGCTTCCATTAATGCCTTGATGATGGCAGAATCTTCTCCTGTGCGGTACAGGGTCATTTTAATAGCCAATACATCCGGATCTTTGGCTGCCGCATTTACCAAATCTACCGTCGGATAAAACGACTGGAACGGCATGTGCGTGATAAAATCCCCATCTTTGATCTTGTCAAAAATATTTTCATAGGGGACCTTGGCTGGTGAAAATGGATGGAATCGCAAAGATGGTTTTTCAACCGCAGCGCTTAAGTCAAATAAATAGGTCAAATCAAAATCGCCATGAATGATGGTCAGCTGTTCTTTTGGAAAATCCAAACCGCTGCATAAGATATTAACTAACTCCGTCGGAGCATCAGCATGAATTTGCAAACTAATTACCGGCGCACTGGAACGTTTTTTTAATTCCTTCTCCATGGCCTTGAGCAAATTGGGGGCAAATTCTTCATCAAATTCCAACTCACTGTCACGCAAGACACGAAACAGGGTTTCATGCTGGATCTTATACCCTTTAAAAAATTCTTTTAAATGTTCACGGATAATATCATCTGTGAGCACAAAACATTCTTCATCCCCTTCCTGGGGAACACGTAATAACCGCGGCACCGCCTTAGGCACAGGAACAATGGCTAAATGGGTGGTTTCCGAACGCAAAATGCTGACAGCATAGGCAATCGTTTTTGACGGCAACATGGGAAACGGATGTCCCTGGTCGACGGCCATGGGGGTGATGATGGGAAATAATGTGGTATCAAAAAAACGCTTGATGAATTTCTTTTGTTCGGCATTTAACTGGGCACAGGTGCGCAGATAAATCTTTTCATCTTCCAACGCGGGCTTTAATACCCCACTAAACGTCGAGTACACTGATTTTAAAAGATCTTGCGCTTTTGCTTCGACGATGCGGCAGGTTGCCGCTGTATCCGGACCAAGTTTTTCTTTGCCCACAAACTTGGACTCCAAAATTTTCTTCATGCCGGCGATACGGACCATGTAGAACTCATCTAAATTGCTGGCAAAAATCGCCAGGAACTTTAAGCGTTCCAACAACGGATTATGCTCATCCTGGGCTTCACCTAAGACGCGGGCATTAAAATCCAACCAACTTAAATCCCGAACGATATATTTATCTGATTGTTCCATACTAAATATTCTTCACCGTTAATGAAAGTTTATTCCCGGTGATTTCCTCAAACAATTCTTTCTTTTCTAGGAAATTTTCTTTTTCTAAAAGGAAATTGTCATGGGTAAATGCTGCAATCACTGCATCCCCTGCCGCATTAAATTTAATTTCCAATTTCTTGACCTTCTGCTTGTGCGAACGGTCAAGGGCATTGGCAATGCGCAATAATGCACACAATTTCTGCACCAATATTTGTTTATCCGACGATAAACTATTATAAAGCAAATGGCTCTTTAAAGGTGCAGACCGACGATGATAACGGGCAATACAGGCAATCAAATTGATTTCATCTTCCGTTAAACGGAATAAATTCAATGAACTGATGATGTACTCGCTATGCTTGTGGTGCGAACGGTTATTAACAAACATGCCGATATCATGCAGATACGCTGCTAACATCAAATACAAGCGCTCCCCTTCACCTAATCCTAGAATATCCTTAAATGCATCAAATAAATTCTCTGATAATTGGGCAACGTATTGCAAATGATTTAAATCCATGTCGTACTTGCGGCATAAAAAATGCGCCACGGAAACCAATTGGGTCAGTTTATTTGTGGTTTCTGACATCTCAAACTTAAAAAGCATGTTGGCTAAAATCGCCTCGGACAAGGATGCTTCTAAAATATACACATGTTCATTTTTATTAAGTTTAAAAAGTGTATTTAAAATAATGGCAAAACCACCGATGGTAGAGGCGGTTTCCAAAGGGATTTTATAGGTCCGCGCCACTTCTTCAGGGCTGGTCTGGTTTAACACATTTAATAATTCCTGTGCTTCGGAAAACTTGAATTTAAAGAAATCAGAATCCCGCCTCTTATTAGGCAGAATATTCTGAATATGCACGGAATAATTATCATCAATAAGAATAATATCGTCGATGGTCAGACCAGGATTATTCTTTTTTAGAAATAAGATCTCATTTTCAATATATTCCTCGGTGGCCTCATTGACTTCACGCATGCTGCCATCTAGATTTGCCATAAACTGAGCTAAACGCAAAGTCCCGATAGGAAAACCGATATTCATCAAGGTCAAGCCCTTGGCCATGACGGAAACGTCCAAACTCCCCGCCCCAAGTTCAACAATCAATAAATTCTTCTCACGCACCGGATAGGTTTTCTTTAATTTATGTGAGAGGAAATAATCAATATAATAAACCACATCCCCGGCGTTTAAGACGTCGATTTTAAACCCCGTCTTACGGACAACTGTATCCAAGAAAATGTCGCGGTTACGGGCTTCACGCACCGCTGTTGTGGCAATTACCGCCACATCAACAATGTCATAGGATTTTAAAACATCTTTGTATTTTTGTAAGACAGCTGCGGTTTGATTAATAATCGCCTGCGGGATACGGCCTTTTAAAAATACATGCTGGCCTAAAGGAATGCTATTTTTAAGCGATTCAATGATGCGAACATCTTCCCCATGGCTTTCGCCAATGAGAAGTTTAATGGTTGATGACCCTATATCGATAACACCGGCACGCATATTTTGACCTTACTAATTTTTGTTAAAGTATAGCATAAGCAGCTTATTTGGAGTAAAATTGTATTTATAATTTAGGATTTATTATGGATCGTCCGTTTGAACCGAAACTTATTACTGTATTAAGAGAAGGCTATTCCCTCAAATCTCTGCGGCAGGATGTTTTAGCAGGAATTATCGTCGGTATCGTAGCCCTACCCTTATCAATCGCCATTGCCATTGCTTCTGGTGTTAAACCTGAGCAAGGATTAATTACGGCGATTATTGGTGGTTTTATTATTGCTGCCTTAAGCGGAAGCCGGGTGCAAATTGGTGGTCCAACAGGCGCCTTCATCATCATCGTCTACGGCATTGCTGCCAAATATGGATATGAAGGTTTGGCAACTGCCACCCTTATGGCAGGGGTTTTACTTGTTATTATGGGCATTGCTCGACTGGGCGATGTGATTAAATTTATCCCCTACCCCGTCACTGTGGGCTTTACCAGCGGCATCGCCTTAATCATTTTCTCCAGCCAGATTCCTGATTTCCTTGGACTTCCTGTCCAGGCCATCCCTGAACATTTCCTAAATAAGTGGGCATTTTATGCCAACCATTTCTTTCAAAATAACTTAATCGCTATTTTCTTAGGGGGACTGACAATTTTCATTGTTGTTTTTTGGCGATACGTCACCGATAAAATCCCAGGCCCTCTTATTGCCATCATTGCCACAACCCTATTGGTACAATATTTTCATCTACCTGTTGATACCATTGGGTCTCGCTTTGGAAGCGTTCCTAATACCATTCCAGCACCGCATCTGCCAAACATCAAATTAGATTTTTTAATCCAGATGTCTTCTCCTGCTTTAACCATCGCCATATTAGCGGGAATTGAATCCTTACTATCTGCCGTCGTTGCCGACGGGATGACCGGTCGACGTCATCGCTCCAACATGGAGCTAATCGCCCAAGGCGCTGCAAATATTGTCTCCCCATTATTTGGAGGTATTCCCGCAACTGGCGCCATTGCCCGTACCGCAACAAATATAAAAAATGGTGGGCAAACTCCCATTGCAGGGCTTGTGCATGCCATCACCGTACTATTGATTTTTATTTTCTTTGGCAAATTAGCGGCCTTGATTCCCATGGCCTCTTTAGCAGGCATCTTAATTGTCGTGGCCTACAATATGAGCGAATGGCACTTATTCATTAAAATCTCCCGCGGCTCTAAAAGCGATACCCTGGTTTTACTCATCACCTTCTTATTAACCTTATTGGTGAATTTAACCATTGCCATTGAAGTTGGGATGGTCTTAGCGGCCTTCTTATTTATGAAGCGTATGATCGATACGACCCAGGTCAATATTTTATCCGGCTCACTATCCAGCGACGAGGAAGAAATGGCTGACCCCGAACATCCTCGGCGAAATCAAATTCCCCCGGGAGTTGAAATTTTCGAAATCAACGGGCCTTTTTTCTTTGGTGCTGCAGATAAATTCAAGGACACCTTACTTCAGTTAAAACGACCACCCAAGGTATTGATTTTAGGCATGCGCCATGTTCCGGTTATTGATACAACGGCGTTACAAGCTTTGGAAGATTTACTGACAACGTCTAAGAAAAATCGAATTGCGATTGTGTTCTGCGCAGTTCAACCATCACCATTTAAAACTTTAAATAAGGCAGGAATTCCCAATATGGTAGGAGAAGACAACTTTCTTCCCAATTTTGAATCTGCCATTCTTCGCGCCCAGGAAATCATGGACGGAAAAAATAGTTCTAAATAGCATTATTTCCAGAGTACCGCTTGAGCACCTAAATCGCCCACCACAACTAATCGCCCAATTCCCGTCGACACATACAAAGCATATCCACAAAACAATACAATCACAATTGTCCCTATCTTTGGCAAACGTTGACGGAATTGCCCTAACACTTCAACAAACATCACCATAAATAGAGGCGCTAAAAACAAAGACGTACGAGGAACATTAAACGGATGTCTTTGCCAAAGTCCGGAAATTAATAACAAGATCACCATAATCAAGCCTGCAACACTAATATCCATCCTCGCCTTCTGACGGACACATTCAATGGCACGTAACAACATATACACAAAACCAATGCCAATAAATGTTTGGCCAATCCAACGGTGATAATCAGGAATTTCTGCCAACCAACGGTTAAGCAAATTATTAAGGCCCAGGTTAAAAGTTTTAAAGAAATCCCCGAACGAATGAAAGGAAACAAAATAATCGTTCCAATATCTTTGAAGGACCATTTCATTGCCCATGCGCACATCAAACCAATAGACTAAAAATGCAACTGTTGCACAAATGGCGACATACCCGCCGATCCGCATCCAAGAACGCTTCCCTTCAAAATACAACACCCATAAAGGCAAGGCCATACTGAAAAATGCCGGATAGGACACCAATCCCCCTAAGGGCAGGCACCAGACTAAGATATTGTATTGCAAATTTGTTAAAGTGGATTTTAAACGTTCAGCATCGAGGAAGAATAACACATACATGCCTGCCACAAAAACATCCATGCTGTATGGTTTTAATTGGGCGGCATAATAAATCAAGGATACCGACGACACCCAACATAAAGCATACACCAGCCGTTGCCAGGCATGCACAAAACTAATGGTGGCAATTCGCATCCAAACCCAAAAGGCAAAAAACATGGAAATAAACGCCCACGTGCGCAGAGCGAGCAATTTTTGGTCCCACAAGGCTGCCCAGGATTGAATGAATTGATAATACAAAAGAGGAAAGGCCTGGTCATGGCTTAACATTTCCTCAGGGGCCAGAGGCTGTTGATTAAACAAATTAATGGTAATCAACAGCAAATACCAGCCTGTGATTGCAAAGAAACCCAATTCAATGAATCTCTGTCGCATAGAAATATTAATGGTGACACCCACCTGCGCCATGCACATGCCCGTGAGCTACTTCTTCAGGGGTAGCTAACCGTTTATCTACGATTTCCACCGCAAAGGTCAAATCTTGCCCAGCTAACGGATGATTACCGTCGAGGGTCACTTCCTGATCATTAACTTCTACGACACTGACTGGAAAAAATTGCTCCCCTTCGCCGACTTCAAACATATCCCCTGGCTTAACTTCCTGGGTTGGAAGCTTATCACGCTTTACCTTATATACTAACTGTGCATTATAAACGCCATAGGCATCTTTTGCTAAAACAGTAATCGTTTTTTTATTTCCCTTTTCCATGACAATTAATTCCGCCTCCAGGCCATTGATAATCTGGCCTGCGCCGGCCATAAAAATCAATGGACGGCCTGGTGCTGATGCATCAATGGTCTTCCCGTCTTTTCCAGTTAGAGTATATTGAAAACTGATCACGTGCTTAGTCATGCGTACCGCCCTTTCAATTGGATTGTGGTTGAAATTTTAGCGCTGCAGAATTCATGCAAAAGCGTTTCCCTGTTGGCTTAGGGCCATCATCGAACACATGCCCTAAATGTGCCCCGCAACGCACACAACGCACCTCCGTACGCACGGCCATCAGATGATGGTCTGACACAAAACGAACATTGGCCGCATTCACCGGTTTTGTAAAACTAGGCCAGCCTGTACCAGAATCAAATTTATCATCCGAAAAAAACAGATCTGTACCACAGCCAATGCATTTATAAATCCCTTTTTGATGATTGTCCCAATAGGCATTGTGAAAAGGAGGCTCTGTCCCTTCCCGACGGGTTACATCAAAAGACAAATCACCTAGCAAATGGTGCCACTGTTCATCAGAGTTCACAACAGGCGCTACATCCGTCATTGTGTTGCTTGCCACATCGAAAATTTGCACAGTTTTTTCCTCCTGTTGCGCCCAAACAATGGCACTAAAAAATACTGCGACAAATACTAAAAATATTTTCATATTAGAATCAGGGACACCCAACGGATTTCGTTGAGTGTCCCTGAATTTTAATGCGCCATTTCTGCGCTATTACTTCCCATTGGGCAGACACCTTTGCCGGTCATGCACTTTGCTTTGGCAAACCACATACCTGTCGCAAAAATCAATACTCCCAATAACATCCCTACGACTAATTTCTTAGCCCCCGAGCAACAGCCGCAAGAGCTACCCGTTGAACAACATGCATCTTTCTTTTCTTCAGACATACGTCCTCCTTGTTTAATGATGATTAAACCAATAAATAATTATTTGACCTCGTTAACACCACCTGGGCAATTGAGATATTACGCATGCCAAAAGCCGCTTCGCAATAACTAAAATAATAATTCCATTTCCGGATAAATTCATCGTCGAAGCCTAAAGCTTTGACCCTGGACAGATGCTTATTAAAATTGACTCGCCACAATTTTAAAGTCTGCGCATAACTTAAGGACATATCTTCAAAATCCAGCAATCCTAAGGTCCCTGTCTTGCGGATGGACTGGTACACCGTTTGCATCGAAGGCAACAGGCTTCCTGGAAAAATATGCTTTTGGATCCAGTCCACATTACGACGAAAATTGTTATACCGAT
>CAZHGK010000030.1:13280-18013 GCA_964532095.1 uncultured Planctomycetales bacterium
TAAGACGGTAAAAACCTGTGGCCTACCGCTTCGATCATTTCAATGGATACAATCTTATCATAAAGTCCGTGCATATGGCGATAATCACTAAAACGAACATCCACCAGAGGCTGCAACCCTTCCTTGTTTACAAGTTCCCGGCAATAATCATACTGCTCTTTGGAAATGGTGATGGTCGTGACATGACAGCCATAATGCTTGGCTGCATAACAAGCAAAACCACCCCAGCCCGAGCCAATTTCTAAAACCTTATCCGATGTCTTAAGGCGCAACTTCTGGCAAATCAGCTCGAACTTAGCTAATTGCGCCTCGTGCAAGGACAGGTGCGGTGACTTAAAATAAGCAGATGAATAGGCCATTGTTGAATCTAAGAATAATTTGAAGAATTCATTGCTTAAATCATAATGCGCAGCGATATTGCGACGGCTGCCAACAACGGTATTTTCCTTAAATTTATGCACCCAGCGATTTAAAACTTTCAAATAATTGACCTTGGATTTGCGCTTTTGGTCTCCGATCATCGTCGGATGATGCTCCACATTTAAAATCATCCAACGGATCACGCCGGTTAAATCATCTGTTTCCCAATCCCCATGCATATAGGATTCACCAAAACCAATATCCCCAAATAAAACGCATTTCTTAAAGAAATCCAGGCGCTTAACCGTCAAGGTAGCCGCCATCTGATTAGGAAAATGGCCATAAACCTTTTTACTCCCATCTGGCATAACCATGGTCAACTGGCCTAGCCGCATCGGAGTAAAAATCTTATGAATAATGCTTACATAAAAACTGTCGTTATGTTTTACGCCACTCACGGTGAATCTCCCTTTGCATATCTTGGTTTTCTTCTTTAGGGTGGTGTCGCAAGCGCTTAAAGAAAAACAGCACAGCCGCATGCCAATGGATCAAGGCAATAACCTTAACCGTTACAAATGGAAACCTGACCGTTTCCAACAGTAACCGCCCTGTTGTAAGCGGAACCCTAACACCCTCCATCGACGAGAAGAAGTATTTCTTCCCTCGCCTGGAAACATCAATGGAAATTTGCAATCGCTCATCAGGAACTTCAATACGAAATTCCAAATCATCGTCCAAATCCGTAAAAGGAGAAATATAATAAAATTTGGTTTGCTGACCTTTAAATATGTTTTCCTGACGCCTATCTGGCCCAAGGTAAAAATATTTTAATTCTTTGAATGTATTACCAATTTCAGGCACGACACAGACAGGATGTCCGTCTGCCCCAAAACAAAAATAAAATGAGACCGGATTAAAAATATAACCGAAGGACCTTAAATTCGTCAACAGGCAAATGCGTTTTACCTTATCTTCAATGCCATGCCTTTTTAAATACAGGCGAATATTGGCGTTAATATCTCCGGCACCAACATCAATATGGTCGGTATCGCGAAATTCATAGAGGCGCTTTTGATGATGCCCTACCAAGGCGCTAACTTGCGACAATTGCGACAGCTCTGCCAAATCCAAATAAAACATGAACACCCGATGCTGGAAATGGTAATGCATAGGCTGATGACGGGCATGGCTAATGGTCATCTCATATAAACATGAATTTATTCCCAAATCTTTTCTCCTGTCATTGCCTTTGCCACATTAAGCCCGGACAATAACCCATCTTCATGGAACCCATATCTAAAATAAGCACCGCAAAAGTACACAGGGCCTTCGTGATTAATTTGAGGTAATTCCTTTTGTGCCTGCTGACTTGACACGCTATACACTGGATGGCGATACACCCTCTCCCATAAAATTTTCTTAGGATCTACAATGCCAGGATCATTAATCGAAATAAAATAATTCCTGTTTTTGGATACCCCTTGCAAACGGTTCATATCATAAATGGTGGTTGCATACGTTTGTAAGGCGTCTTGATGGACCCGATAATTCCACGATGACCATGCCCGGCGAGATTCAGGCATGACTGCACAGTCCGTATGTAAAATTGTATTATTAGAATGGTATGGAAATTGGCTTAATAAACGACGTTCCAAATCTGTTGGGCGTTCTAAGATGGATAGGCTCTCATCCGCATGGGAAGCCAAGAGTGCGGCATCGTACACTGTTGAAGCCCCAGTTGAATCTTTCACATGCACCTTGCCTTGCACACGGCTAACACTTAAGACCCGACGAGAAGTCCACATCCGGGCATTAACTTTTGCCAACAGGATATTACGGTATTGCCGGCTTCCGCCGACACAGGTGCGCCAACCCAAATGACCTTCTAAGCCCAAAAAACAATGATTCTTAAAAAATCGCACCAAGGTAACAACAGGAAATTGCAACATGCCATCTAAAGGTGTTGACCATACCGCCGAACTCATAGGCACTAAGAATTTTAAAACAAAATCATCACTGTACCCTTTTTCTTTAGCATATTGCGCCAAGGTGTAATTTAAATATCGTTCATCTTCCAAAACTTCAACTGACTGTTCATTGAATTTCTTAATCTCTAATAGCATGCGTATAAATTTAAAATTGAAAATATTCCGGCGCTGGGCAAACAGGCCATTGTATCCCGTGCCACAAAATTCTAACCCCGACGGTAAATGCTGCACGCTAAAGCTCATGTCTGTTGATTTTGTTTCAACATTCAATTCTTTAAACAAACGGGTCAATAGCGGATAGGTTGTTTCATTGTATACCATGAATGCCGTATCTACCGGCAAGGGGACCCCGCCTTCTAAAACATCAATTGTATTGGTATGCCCACCAGGGGTGTTGTCCTGCTCATAAAAAGTAATGTCATATTTCTGCCGTAGAAAATACGCAGCCCCCATGCCAGAAATACCTGTTCCAATAATCGCTAGTGTTTTCATAGTCTTTTTTTAAACCTATAGTGACTGACCATCCATTCGCTGCCGCCTTTATATCCCCATAACTCGGCACAGGCCATATAAAAAACCCTCCAATAATGCCACCAACGCTGGTAATCTGCACCATACGTATTTTTGAAAATCGGCAGGATATCTTCTTTATTACGATCCATATTTTTAAGCCACTCCTCGGCAGTTTTCGCATAATGGGTGCCCTCGACCTGCCAATGGTCCTCAATAATCAAATGTTCCTGGAAATACAAGGGCAAATCATCCGACGGCATCATCCCTCCGGTAAAAAAATATTTGCCAATAAAATCACCCTCATCCGCAGGCTCATAAAAATAAGCAAATTGACGGTGCGTAAAAACATGCATAAAGAATTTTCCATCTGCTTTTAGAAAACCCGACACCTTCTTAAATAGCACCGCCCAATTGCGCATATGCTCAAACATTTCCACAGAAACTATGCGATCAAAATGCTTATCAATAGAAAAATTATTCATATCGCAGGTGATAACCGTTAAATTCTTTATTCCCCTTTGCTGGGCCATGTCATCAATATGGGCCTTTTGCGTCCTGGAATTGGAAACTGAGGTGATATGGCTATTAGGATAACGCTGGGCCATAAATAATGATAAAGACCCCCAGCCACATCCTAATTCTAAAACATCTTGCCCGTCTTCTAAACCTGCCCGCTCACAGGTGATGGCTAACATATCTGCCTCTGCCTGGTCTAATGATTCATCTCCTCGACGAAAATAACAAGAACTGTATTTTAAATGCTTACCTAAACAATATTGGAAGAATGCCGTTGGCACTTCATAATGCTGGCTATTGGCCTCATGGATATGGATGGCAATTGGCGAAGCATGCATGTGGTGGATTAAATGCATAAGCCTTGCCTGTATTTTCTCAGGCCCGCCTTTGGATTCATCCAGCAATTTTTGCGCTAACAACGATTTCATTCCGATGCGTAACAGCGCATCTGGCAATAAACCTTTTTCTAATAGTGGTTGCGTTAACGGAACTAAGAATTTCATAGGCGCCTCTTCGGTCGTGGAATAAACATACTTGTTAATTGTTGATAGCGACGATACTCTTCACCCCGTGTTTGTAACGCCATTTGCTCGGCAAAAGGCACGCCGCTCACTTTTAAGAGCAGCCATAACATAATAACTGGAGCTAAAATACCGTATCCTCCACCAGGACTGGCTAAACCAAAAACAAAATAAGCCACCCACATCACCCATTCAAAGAAATAATTCGGGTGGCGGGAATAATACCATAAGCCCACATCACAGGTCTTTCCCTTATTGGCAGGGATAGCTTTAAATACTTTTAATTGGGCATCGGCTATGGATTCCCCAAAGAAACCAATAAGCCACAGGCCAATCGCCACGTACTCTAAAGGTCCAATCACCGTCGAAGCATTATGCAGGGGCGCAATAAATACTCCCGCAAGTATCACAGCCAGTAAGGCTTGAAACTGATATAGGGCAAAAAACTTCAATTGAAGTAAGGGCTTCCATGACTGACGCAAATGTTGATAGCGACGATCTTCATGCGTATCTTGGGTTAAACGGATCATCAAGTGGTAAATCAACCGGGACGCCCAGGTCAGCGCCATGACCATCACTAGAAATTTCCGAGCAGGATAGCCAACGTAGAAAAAATTACAAACCAGGGTAGATAACGCAATGCCCAAAACCCAACCCACGTCGATATATCCCGCATTATGAGTTTTTAATTGAATGCTCCATAACACAAACATCAGAGCACTTGCAATGGCCCAAGAAATAATTAATGAAGATAGAATTTCAGTCATTTTAATCAATACCTAAAATTTGTGCCTTAACAATGTGATCAAATGGCTTGGGCCCAATCCATGTTGCA
>CAZHGK010000031.1:0-17836 GCA_964532095.1 uncultured Planctomycetales bacterium
GCTTGGCAATCGGCTTGGTAACAGGTCTGCTTCGCAGCTCTGTCACCAGGTTGGCTGTGGTTTTTAGCCACTGCTAAATAATCTTCCTCAAGCATCACCTTTAAATGATTACGCAAAACGTAGGCCGTGTTGCCTTTCTCATACACCACTGCTTGATCTGGAATAATCCAAACCTTATTAAAGGTGTTTACGGGCACATTGGTCGTCCCATATTCCTTCTGTGCTCGCTCATAAATCTTTGCCCAAAATTTTTTCCCAATTCCATCTTCCGGATAAATTAAACTCGATGTGATTTGTTTTAAAATATAATCCTGAGCTAAAAGATCCCGCCCCATTTGGGTCGTTCCAAAATTATCTGCGATAATACGATCCTTTTCATACGGAGATAAATTCACCCATTGATCGCCATTGGGAATTGTCATCGAAGCTAGAAAATATTTGATCAGCTTGGTGTATTCTTCATTCTTTTCTTGAGAGGATAAAGCATGGTCGCCCCGATTAATTAGAAAATCGAATTTCAAAGCATTATCTGGATGGATGGTCATGCCGACTAACTGGGATGGCACAAATTCAGGACTTAAATGCACCATCACCCCTGGCGCAGGCAATGTTTGTGCCGGAACAAAAGAGATGCTGTTTAACAAGAAACAAATTACCAAAACAGGGACGGTCACCAATTTTGTATAGAAGCCTAATTCAGGCTTTTTTAATTGAACAAAATTAGTAACCGTCCCTGTTTTTAACATAATAGAAGTATAAACTATGGATATAGATTATGCCAATCAGGAAGGGAAAAACCTACTAAGCCCTGGGATGGGCTTTGTTGTAGACGTTTTTAAGCTTATCGGTCGTCAAATGGGTGTAAATCTGGGTGGTTGATAGATTGACATGGCCTAATAATTCCTGCACCGCACGCAAATCTGCCCCGTGATTTAACAAATGGGTGGCAAACGAATGCCTAAACATATGCGGGCTGACATGATTGGCCATGCTCGCTTTTAAAATATGTTTATTGATAATATTGCAAACGCTACGCACACCTAGGCGTGTGCCACTTTTATTTAAAAACATGATCCGGGATTTATGTTTGCGCGTGTCGATATAGGCCTGCAAAGATTCCAATGCTTTATTGCCGATAGGCACCAACCGCTCTTTTCTTCCCTTACCCATCACCCGGATAATATTACTAATAAAATCCACATCATCGATATCCAAACCCACCAATTCACTAACACGGATGCCCGTCGAATATAATGTCTCAAAAATTGCCGTATCCCTTAAATCATTATCCCCTTTTGATTTCTTACCACCAGCTTTTGAGGATGCTGTTAGAGGAGCCTCAATTAACTGAACCGCCTCTTCTTCCGACATAAAATGAGGCAAGGGCTTGTCTAATTTTGGAGAAACAACCAGGGTTGCCGGATTGGTTTTAACCCATCCTTCTCTTTGGGCGTATTTAAAGAAAGACCGCAGCGACGATAATTTACGAGCCACACTGCGGGACTTTAAATTACGTTCTCTTAATTTGGCAAGGTAACGACGGAGCAAGGGATAATCAACGGCGTTTAATTCAATCTGTTCGGCAAAAACAACAAATTCATGTAAATCCAGGCGGTAATTTAAAATGGTGTGGTCAGAGTAATTTTTCTCGATCTGCAGATAAGATATAAACTTATCAATGCCAGGTTTGATCATCATGCAGGCACAGGCCCCTCGGATTTAGGTGCAGGTAATTTATTGGATATATGCGTACATGCCGGATACTTGCTGCAACCATAAAATGCCCGGCCACGACCAGAACGTCGCTCGATTAATTCCCCTTCACACCCAGGCTCCGGGCATTTAACGCCCGTCGTAAATGGCTCCGCATGTTTACAGTCTGGAAAACCGGTACAGCTAATAAACCGTCCCCGACGTCCCCATTTAACTGCTAACGGTTTACCACAAAGAAGGCAATTACGATCTAAGGTCATCTGCGTTTTTTCAATATTGGCCATGGCAAAATCCAACTCTGCTTTAAATGGAGGCCAAAATTCCCCTAATAATTTCTGATAATTATTTGTTCCGTCTTCAATGCCGTCTAATTCTTCTTCCATCCGAGCCGTAAAACCAATATCCATGATCTTTTTAAAATACTCCATCAACAAATTACAAATCTTAATCCCCAAATCCGTCGCTGTAAAATAACCGCGGTCACGCAACACATAATTGCGGCCAACCAAGGTATGAATAATTGCAGCATAGGTACTCGGGCGACCAATGCCTTGTTCTTCCAATGCCTTAACTAAACTGGCTTCAGAAAAACGGGCGGGCGGTTTGGTAAAATGCTGGGTTGGACGAATTTCGCGCAAATCCAGCTTGTCACCTTTTGCATACAAGCTCGGGTCTAATTTGACGATTTCCTCTTCGTCGTTATCCTTATAAACACTTAAGTATCCGGCGAAAGACAAAATAGAACCTGAGGCGCCAAATTGATATATCCCTGCCATGATTTCAATCTTGCTTTGCTCAAAAATAGCCGGCATCATTTGGCAACTGATAAATCTTTTCCAAATCAATTGGTATAAAGCAAATTGTTCCCCCGTCAAATACGATTTCACTGATTCCGGAGAACGGTCAATATCCGTCGGACGAATAGCTTCATGCGCTTCCTGGGCACTTTTCTTGGATTTAAATTTATTCGGAGTATCTGGTAAAGATTCTTTACCATATTGCTTTTTAATAAAGCCACGCACTTTCTCAATGGCCTCATTGGCAATATTCACAGAATCCGTACGCATGTAGGTAATTAACCCTACTGGATCTTCTTCGCCCACTTCAATCCCTTCATACAATTGCTGGGCAATCATCATGGTTTTCGACGTATTAAACCCTAACTTGCCAAATGCTTCCTGCTGCAAGGTGCTGGTGATAAAAGGCGCTGGCGCATTACGCTTAACATCCTTGGTGGTTACCGACGAGATAACAAATTGTTCTTTCTTAATTTGATTTACCGCATCCTTGCCATCTTTTTCACCGTTTAATACCACTTTTTCACCACTGATCTTTTCTAATTGCGCGGTAAGTATTGAAGAGACGCTCTTTTTTTGCACGTCGACGGCAATTTGCCAATATTCTTGGGGAATAAAACTTTTAATCGCCTCTTCACGCTCAACAATCAAACGCAACGCTACCGACTGCACACGCCCTGCACTTAAACGTGAACCAACCTTCTTCCATAACACAGGACTGATCTGATAACCTACGATGCGGTCTAAAACCCGACGGGCATTTTGGGCATCAACTTTGCGGGCATCAAATTCACGGGGCTCGGCAAATGCTTTTTTGACAGCGTCCTTGGTGATTTCATGGAAAACCACGCGGAATATTTTCTTGCCTTCACCGATATGCTGCACTAAATTCCAACCAATGGCCTCCCCTTCACGGTCAGGGTCGGTGGCGATATAAATTTCCTTGGCATTCTTGGCATCTTCTTTTAATTTCTTAAGCGTCTTTTGCTTATCTCTGACCACAATGAATTTAGGGGCAAATTCATTATCAAAATCAACCCCAATAGTTGACTTCGGCAAATCAATCAAATGCCCCATGGATGCGGCAACTTTAAATTTTGACCCTAAAATCTTATTGATGGTCTTAACCTTAGCTGGAGACTCGACGATGACTAAAGATTTTGACATTACAATCCCTTCATTTAACGGCACCGGACATAATAGCGTCCTGGTAATTGTTCAATAACACCTTTTAATTCCATCGACAGCAATAAGGCTGATGCCTGAGATGATTCCTGGCATATCTTGCTTAATTCATCCACATGAATAGGCTCGGAATAAATATGTTCGTACAATTGATGCTCATCTGTTGTTAAGTTTATACGAACTTCCTTATTACTGCCAGCTTCAGAAAAACACATCTGCATTTGGCTGCCCACCGCTTGCATCACATCAACGGCAGATAAGGCCATGGCTGCACCGTCTCGAATTAAACGGTTAGAGCCTTCAGAAAACGGAGCATCAATCGCTCCAGGAACAACAAAAACTTCACGCCCTTGCTGGCTGGCAAAATTGGCACTGATTAAAGCCCCGCTTTTAAGGCCAGCTTCTATAACGACCGTGGCTGTACTTAAACCCGTAACCACACGATTGCGTCTTGGAAAATAAATCGGCAACGGCACTGTATCCATTGGTAACTCTGAAACAATAGCTCCCTGTTGCCCGACGATTAAACGTCTAAGCTCGGCATTCTCTTTCGGGTATAAATCATTAAGCCCACACCCCATGACGGCAATTGTTTTCCCATTACCTTTGAGACAACCTTCATGGGCGGCTGTGTCAATCCCTCGAGCCAAGCCTGAGGTTACAACAAATCCTTCCTCGGCAAATGCGCACCCAAAAGCATTGGCCATGCGCTTGCCATACGGTGAACACGCACGGGAACCCACAATCGCCAAAGACATTTGGCTTAAAATTTCAGCATTACCTTCTATATAAAGAACTGGGGGCGGATCAATAATTGTCTTAAGCAAAGGCGGATAATTATCATCTGCCAGCGTTATTATCGTCACGCCCTTGCGACGCACAAGATTATATTCACTTGCAATGAATTTGTCTTTAGAAAAATTAACTATGTTGGTCGCTGTGATTGCATTTACCACCCCGCTGGCAACTAGCGCATCTGTATTAGCCTCAAAAACCGCAGCTGGTGATTGAAAAAATTCCGCTAAACGCATGGCATTAAGCGCGTTTAGCCCGTTGATGGCATTTAATGCCACCCAAGCTTCTTGGTCCGTCATTATTTTATCCTGGCAAGAATTTGTGCAACCGGACGCTCGATGGTTACGTCATTGGCATCAATGACGTGATCAGCAGCCTGGCTGTACAGGGGAAATCGCTCGGTGTGTAATTGAGAAATACGGCCAAGTGGGTTTGGCCCCGCGATCAATGGGCGTTTGGGATCGCCTTTGATTCGTTTGTAAATCACATCGGGTGTTGCATCTAGAAAGAACAAAATACCGTTCTTCTTTAATACAGCTACATTTTCAGGGTTAACCACAACCCCACCACCACCGTCAATAATAATCCCTTGCTTGGCAGCAAGCTCAACAATCACCTCATGTTCTAACTGGCGAAAATATACTTCCCCGTGCTTGGCAAAGATTTCTTTGATGGTGGCGTGGGCTTTCTTCTCAATTAATTTATCTACAGAAAAAAGCGGCAACCCTGTTTTCTTGTGAAGGACCTTGGCAACCATGCTCTTGCCAGAGCCCATCATGCCAATGAGCACGATGTTTTTATTCATGAGTCGGATTGTAACACATTATTTTAAAGAATGTCAACGTTGGCAATTTTTAAAGCCCGACGAATTTCCTGGTACCAGCGCTCATACCCGACAGCGCTAGGATGAAATGAATCCGTGGCATAAAAGGCTGCATCATGTACCAACGGATCATCATGCAGGCGGGCATATAAATCAATATACATAGCCCCTGCCTGATCACAAGCCTGTTGGTAGATCCGACGCAAGGCCAAGGTGCGTTTCGTTAGAATAAAATTAAACGGCCAAATAAATGCTGGTGCTTGCCCAATATCCCCGGAATGCAAAATAACCACATGAGCTGCCAAAAATTTAGCCTTGGCCAATAATAAAGGGATATCCCTTGCCACATGGCTCATGGGAGTAAATTTTAAAATATCATTAGCTCCGATTTGAATCACCATTAGGTCAAATCTATGTTGCGGATGGTCAGGCAGATCTTCTAATAATTGATGCAATTTACGGCCATTATAACTATTATTAATGATCTCCGCCGACGGAAAATCACTTCCAAAATAACCTGCCACCGTATGCCAATTGTCATGGGACCCAGTGCCAACACCGGTACTATCCCCGGCAAACAAAATCTTATACTTTGCTTGAGCGTTCATCCGTTCAAATGGAGCAATCAACGGAACTGGCACTGACAAAAGTTTCTTAATATAAATCATTTGCCAGGCAAATAAAAAAACAACGGCCACAACAGCCGTTGATAGTGTTAATAAAATATATTTAATGATCATAATTGGGATTTATTCGGGACAACCAGCCACATAATTAAGTAGAGTACAATACCAAAGCCACCAAACAACCCCGCCACACAAAACGCAATACGGATGATGCTGACATCAAAGTCCAAATATTCTGCCAAGCCGCCGCACACACCTCCTAGGCGACGATCTGTTTCACTGCGAAATAATCTCTTCTTCATTATTTAGCCTCCGATTCAGCTTCAGGCAAGGGCACTTGAAAATGGGCCTTTGTTAATCCACCCTGGCTGCAAATTAACTTCACATCCAGTTCATCTTCCGGTTGTAATTCTAAAGCAAGGTCTTCTGAAAATTTCCCAGCAAAATGCTGACGAGGAAATACAAAATATTGCACTGCCCGGCCATTGACCGACACCATGGCCTGACGGATATAATGCCTGTCTAAGCGTTCAGATGGATGACTGCCTTCCAAATGCAATTTCTTTTCCTTGGCATCATAGCTGATTTGTAAATTTGTAACCGGCGCTGCATAGGCAAAGCCTTGAGAAAGTAAAAAGAATATTGCTAAGGCCAGGCTGGTTTTCTTCATCAATCGCCCTTGTTCGTTAGCCAACATTTGCCCACATCCCCGTCATAATCCAATGAATAATCTGGTCACCAAAAAATAAACTAACCAATGAACCCATGACTAAAAAAGGCCCATAGGCAATTAAACTTTCCTTGGTGCGTATTTTTTCTGCAATACCCCAGACCGCTCCAAAAAACGGGGCGATAAAAAATGCCAACACCGCCATCTTCCATCCCAAGAAAGCACCAACCATGGCCATTAATTTCACATCCCCGCCACCCATGCTTTCCTTACGAAAAACAATATCGCCAATTAAACCCATCAAATACACAACCCCTCCACCAATAATAAAGCCGATCAGGGATGAGGCCACACTTAACGCATGGGGTTGCCAGGAGGCTGGTAGATGAGAACCCCAAAAATAAATAGCGCTAAACAAAGCTAACCCCGTTGCCACTAAAAGTTTAAACGGCCGGTCTTCTTTCACATCGTAATCTTCCATCAGATGCTTACAAAAAATAGGATAGATCAACATAAAAAACAAACAGGCTAGAACTAAAACCCCACTGATTAAACCACCTAATGCCAGATCTTCAAAACGATGCGCGTGCAATTTAGGGAAAACGCCACTTAAGAATATCCCGGCAAACATTCCCCCGACGCTGACTTCATCTGGAATAATGCGGTGCTCAAAATCCACAAATGTCGCCACAATAAAACAACAAACCATAAATAAATAGGGAAATAAAATATCTGCCCCACCAAAATAACGCCACATGCCTAAAAATATCAGGGCTGTCAAAAGCTCGACAAACCAATACCGCGCGCTAATTGATGATTGGCAATGACGGCATTTACCTCTTAAAACAATCCAGCTGATTAATGGGATATTATCAAACCAGGCAATTGGCTTTTGACACTTCACACAATGCGAGCCGGGAAAGACAATGGATTTCTCCTGGGGCATGCGCACAATGCAAACATTTAAGAAACTGCCGATTAACGCGCCGAAAGCAAAAATAATAATATCAATGTACAGGGCCATTTTTCAAACCTTTCTCTAACGCCTGGCGCATGCTTTTTTTCACATCATCCCCAACATCCATGCCTGCCCAATGATCAAAGGCCAAAACCCCCTGATAAAACAACATGCCTAAACCATTTGCCACTTTGCACCCTTTATCCTTGGCGGCTTGTAATAATTTCGTCGGTGATGGGTTGTAAATCACATCATACACCATGAGATTTGAATGCAACATCTCCGGCGGGACTAATAACGGATCAGACGGATTTAATCCGGCAGAGGTGGTATTAATTAAAAGGTCTGCGATTTCTATATCCAGATCATCAATATTATCCACCACATCGATCTGGCTGCAGTCCATTTTTTGCCCAAGCTCATGGATTAACGCCTTAGATGTGGCAACCGTACGATTATAAAGACGGATATGTTGTGGCCGTTCATTGATTAAACAAAACACCGCCAATAAGGCACGCGTTGTACCTCCGGCGCCAATAATGGCAATGCGCTTGTCTTTCGGGTCAAATTTAAGTTCTTTCAAATGACTTAAGAACCCTGGCCCGTCGGTATTAAACCCATGGATCTTGCGCTGATGAGTGATGACCAAGGTATTAACAGCGCCTACTTTCTCAGCGAAGGGATCAAGCATATCCACAAAGCCCAATACCTTTTCCTTAAAAGGCACGGTCACATTTAAACCAAAGATGGGGTTCCCATCCTCTTTTAGATCCTCCATAAACAGCTTAAGCTCTTCATCATCAGCTAATGGAAAAAGCTTATACACTGCATTCACATCAAGTTTCTTAAATGCAGCATTATGCATCAGCGGCGATAAGCTGTGCGTTAGTGGATTACCAATGACGCCATATATGGTTGGTGGTTCGTAAAGCATAAATTGATACCTATTCTCTAAATTTTATTTGATAACAAATGGCACATTAACAACCAGCATTTTCTTCCATTTTGCATAGGCTTTCTGGTCAAAAGCTTCTCTTAAATTAAACTGAACAAACTTTAAATATTGATCCATCGAAAGAACTTTTGGTCTAGTCATCTTTTCTTTAATAATCGGCAGTTTGAGTTCCTTCATTTCACAGCCTCCGTTATTTGATCGTACAATTCTTTGGTTCCATATTTAAGACAAATTTCCTTAAATTCTTTATCTTTAACATTGACTTCATTAATCCTAATTAGATTAATAATATCAGGCAAATCTTTAGTTAAACGAATTCTTGAATTATATTTAATGGAATGCAATTTTAGTGCAATTAAATGATGCAGCGACGGAACAATAAACGCTTGACCAACAATTTTAAACCGTTCTCCTTCGTCCACAATCTTCTTAAGCGTTTCTTTGTCAACGAACATGAAGTCCACGTCTAGCAAGGATAAACGACTACTTTGAAGCTGCGCAAAGTTCTCCTGCAATAAAACTTTCTTATATCCAGCTTTTTCTAAAAGTTCTGATATCTTATCAAAATCTTCTTTAGTAATTAAGAAATCTACATCAGCCGTTTGACGAGTAACCCTATAATGATTGATGGCAAAACCACCAATAAGAACACACGACACTCCCTCGTCACGTGTTAAATCAGAAATAAGATGAAAAACTGAACGATCATCCATATAAAAACCTATTGTTGTGCCACAAAATTATTGATGGCGTTAATATATGCTTTGGCTGAGGCCTCGATAATATCCGTACTGGCACTGCGGCCCATAACTGTTTTGTCGTCGATAGATACCTTAACCGTAACCTCCCCTAACGCATCCTTGCCCTGGGTGACGGATTTAATACTGTAATCTAACAACTTCCCTTTTAAATTGGTAACCGCTTCAATGGCTTTATAACAGGCATCCACTGGACCATCACCCGTTGATTCTTGAGTATGCAGCTTTCCTTTAAACTTCAAAGCAACCGTGACCTTGGTAGCCACATTGGTGCCACTGACCGACTTTAAATCTGCCAAGGTATACACCTCGCGGATCAACTGCCCTTCCTGTTCGGTGATGGCAATCAAATCCTCATCATATATTTCTTTTTTCTTATCTGCCAGGTCCTTAAATTGCTCAAAGGCCTTATCAATCTGGCTTTCGGAAATCTTAATGCCTAATTTCTTTAAACGATCAACAAAGGCATGGCGGCCAGAATGTTTGCCCAAAACCAAACCTTCATGCAAAGGAACCCCTACATCTTCCGCATCCATAATTTCATAGGTGCGCTTTTCTTTTAATACCCCGTCTTGATGAATTCCAGATTCATGACGAAAGGCATTAGCACCGACGATGGCTTTATTAGGTGGCACAATAAAGCCCGTGGCCTTAGAAACCATGCGTGACGTGCGATAAAATTCCTTGGTATTAATATTTGTCCCTAACTTATAGAAATCCTGACGGGTTTTAATGGCCATGACAATTTCTTCCATGGACGCATTCCCGGCGCGTTCTCCAATCCCATTGATGGTGCATTCCACCTGACGGGCGCCATTTTCCACACCTGCCAAAGAATTTGCCACACCTAAACCCAAATCATCATGGCAGTGGGTCGAGATAATTGCCTTCCCTATATTAGGCACATTATTTTTAATCCCCGCAATCACTGCCCCATATTCTTGCGGTGTTGAATAACCAACAGTATCAGGAATATTAACCGTGGTTGCCCCAGCCTTAATCACCGCCTCCAAGACACGGTACAAAAATTCTTTCTCAGTACGGGAAGCATCTTCCGGCGAGAATTCAATATTATCCATGTATTTACGGGCGTACTTGACTGCATTGACAGCCATATCTAAAATTTCATCTTCACTCTTTTTAAACTTATGCTGCAAATGGATCTTGGACGTTGCCAAGAAAATATGAATGCGCTTGTGCTTGGCAGGCTTGACAGCTTCAATGACCGCATCCATATCTTTGACAATCGAACGGGCCAAACCACATACCGTCGATTTCTTGATATGTTTGGCAACCATTTGGACGGAATCAAAATCCCCTTTGGAAGAAATTGGAAAACCTGCCTCAATAATATCGACTCCCAAACGTTCTAAGGCAAAGGCAATTTCCAACTTCTCAGCCTGGTTCATGGTGGCCCCAGGCGCCTGTTCCCCATCACGCAAGGTGGTATCAAAAATCAATACTTTATTTTTATCGTTTTTCATATATTTTCCTTGAAAGAAAAAGGGCGAGATAAATTCTCGCCCTTTAAGTTTAGCATTTTTTTAGAATTTTATCTTTTTTTACATTACTTTTTCATCCAGCTCATCATGCCCCGAAGTCGAGAACCGACCTTTTCAATAGGATGACCTTCGCCGGCTTTACGCATGGCAATAAAATTCTTACGGCCGTTCTTTTGGTTTTCTGCCATCCATTCCTTGGCAAATTGACCTTTTTGGACTTCTTTTAAAATTTTGGCCATTTCTGCACGGGTGCGGGCATTGACCACTCTTGGACCACGGGTCATATCCCCAAATTCAGCCGTATCAGAAACGCGTTGGCGCATGTGCTGAATACCACCTTCATACATTAAATCCACAATCAATTTTAATTCGTGTAAGCATTCAAAGTAGGCAATTTCAGGTTGGTAACCAGCCTTGGTTAAGGTTTCAAAACCAGCCTTCACCAATTCAGAAGCCCCACCACACAAAACAGCTTGTTCACCGAACAAATCGGTTTCAGTTTCTTCTTTAAAAGTAGTTTGGATAATTCCTGCACGAGAACCACCTACGCCTTTGGCATAAGCTAAAGCAACTTTTAACGCTTTGCCTGTGGCATTTTGATGCACGGCAACTAAACAGGGAACCCCTTTACCTTCTTCATATTGACGACGGACCAAGGCGCCAGGACCTTTAGGAGCGATCATAAACACATCCACATCCTTAGGTGGCTTGATAAATCCAAAATGAATGTTAAACCCATGAGAAAAAGCCAATGCCTTTCCCTTAGTTATATAAGGAGCTATGGATTTATTATAAATATCGGCTTGCAAATGATCTTGGGTTAAAATGATGATCACATCCGCGACTTTCGCTGCTTCTTCGACGGAAACAGGCTTAAATCCATCTTTTTTCGCTTGATCATAATTTGGGCCACCCGGACGCTGGGCCACAATCACCTTCAAACCGCTATCACGCAGGTTTAATGCCTGGCCACGGCCCTGGATGCCGTAACCAACCACGGCGATGGTTTTACTTTTAATGTCGTTGATATTGCAATCTTTGTCGTAATAAATTTTAGCCATATATCCTCTTTTAAGTTTTTTGATTCTAAATTTTTAATCGTCGCCTTCACCGTCGAGATGCGCTTGAGTATCCCGTAGACCGATTTTTACATCTACCGGTTTTACGATGGATACTACAAAATCCTTGGTGTCATTCACATTTAATTGTTTAAACAAGAATTCAAAATTCTTTTCGATTTCCGCAGCGATGCCTTCCTTGATATTCTCAGGCATATTCATAATATCTTTTTTAAATTGACCTAAAGCACGTTTGCGGGCTTTGTAGACATATTGCTCGTCGGTATCTGTAGCCTTACGTTCACTTAAGCAATTCGCCTTGGTCCATTCCACCATCTTGGCATACAGGTCTTTGGGGAATAGATTGCTATCCAAAGTCTTATTTTGGAAATTGGTCGCTAAGTGAATTTCAATGGTGTTCACACCAGGGAATTTATTGAATTGATCATCCGTTAAGGTTGATGCACCATGCTGAACAGCCCCACCCATACCAAATTTACTTGCGGCAGCTGCAGATAAATCTTTCAATGTTTGGAAATCCACATTGGCTTTAGCAATAGTTCCGTCAGGCAATACTGTCCCACCGTGGGATGTTCCAGTTTGCACAGAAATCTTGCTTAAACCAACCAAACCCTTAGGCAAGGATTTGTTATACCCTTCGGTAAAGGCAACCAATTCCTCGACGGTGGAATTCTTGTGGCCAACTTCACCAATTTCACCACCAATGGAAACTTCAATACCCTTGGGTTGAATCTTACGGATAAAAGCAGACATGTCTGCACAGACTTCAAAATTATCTCTTTGTTGCTCTGTTAATGTTGGACGATCTAATTTAACAGTGGTGGATGAATCAACGTCAATATTATAGAAACCAGCAGCCACACAATCTGCCACCATGTCTTTTAAGGCTGCTACTTCTTTTGCCTTGTCTTTGAAATATTCACCCGCTTTAATTTGGCAGTGGTCGCCCTGGATAAACACAGGACCGCTGTAATTTTCTTTAACAGCTGCACCTAAAATTACCCCGACGTATTCAATGGGGGGTTGGCCAGTGTAACCCATTTCGCTTTTTGCAATTTCGAAAATAAAAGCACCAGCATTTAAACGTTTAGCCGTACGGAAAATTGCACGGGCCAAGTAATAGGTTAAGGAACGCAAATTCATCGCAGGAACGGTAAAATTCTTCCCCTTACCCTTACCACGCGCCATATACACATCATGGATAGACGCTAAATACGCACCCTTCGCACGCGCTTCTGCCTGGATTTGACGGGCAATCTGCTCTTTTTCCTTAATATTGTCGGTTAACACTAACTGTTTGACTAATTGGTCAATATCGACTGCGACTGGCATGGAACTACCTCCGGTTATATAATTAAAAAATCAAATTGATGGCGAATTGAAAGAGCATACTATAGCAAAAGCATCCAAGGCTGTAAAGTTAAAGGTTTTCAAAAAAAAGACAGGCACCCTTTTTAATAACGAGCGCCTGTCTTTGAACTTACTGTTTATTTAAGTATTGTTGTTACTAAGTTTATTTCTTACCTTTTGCTTTCCCTTCGAGTATTTGAGGAAGACTTTTTAAAAACTCAGTTGCTCCAATTGCCTCAATTCCATTGTGATATTCTCGCTGTTCACCACCATACACAAGAATGCATTTTGCAATTGGATAATCTTCTTTAAAAGCCCTTAAACCTCTAAACATATCCGATTTTATCCGGGGCGCACCCTTGATTTCTATAGCAATAATGCCCAATAGCCCATATAAAATTAAATCAACTTCAAGCTCACTAACCGTTCTCCAAAAAAATAATTCATACCCCAAATTAAACGCTTCATTGATAGCGCGGATCTCTTGCAAAACAAGCGTCTCTAATGCAGCACCAGCAACGCTAACTGGCATATCCAAAGGACCTATTGGCCTAATCGCACGATAAACACCTGTATCAAAATAAAAGAACTTTTGATGAACGATTAACTTTCTTTTAGCTTTTTTCGTAAATACCGGTAATCTTATGCCAACAAGAAGATCATCTAAAATATCAAAATACGCAGTAACAACCTGTCTATCAATTGCCGCCTCCCGCGCTATTTCAGCATAGTTTATAACATTGCCCTGTGAAAAACTTGCTACTTCCAAAAATCTGGAAAACGCACCAATATTGCGCGTTAGTCCCTCCTGCTTAACTTCATTAGTAAGATAATTCGTCACAAAACTTTGAAGATAGGCGTTTGGCTCTTCTCCTAGAATAGCGAGCGGCAAGTGTCCATACTCTAATGATTTTACAATATTGAATTTACTACCAAGCTCAGCTGCTGTTAATGGATGAAATGTTCGTGTCAGTGCACGGCCACCTAAAAGATTAACTCCTTTGCGGCGTAATGTTCGTGCGCTAGAACCTGTAAGAATAAATTTATTGTTTCCGGTAAAAATCTGCCGATGAACCTCATTTAATAAATCAGGCACTAATTGAATTTCATCAAGAATAATCCAGCCTTTATAAGAATTCGGAACATATTTATTAAGCCGGCCAGGATCAATGAGTAATTGATTCCTTATCTTTGCATCCAGAAGATCTATATAAACAGCTTGGGGGTACTGTGATTTAACCCATGTAGTTTTTCCTGTCCCACGTGGACCGAAAAGAAAGTAACTTTGTTTCTCGATAGGTTTAATTAGTCGATTTATCATGACATCATTTTAACTATATTTTTGATGTTGTCAACATCATTTATTTATAAGTAATTATCTTCAATTGTCTTACAAAAAAACAGGCACTATGTTTAATAACTAGCACCTGTCTTTGAACCCATCACTTAATTAAATAATTACTTTTGGCAAGCCACTGACACTGTATTGCTTGGCGCTGTAAAATTCTCCTTTAGAGTAGAAAAAGAAAACCCACCAACGACGGATTTCGCCACTGGTGGGTCTTGTAAAATTTCAAATTTGTATGAGCTTTTTGGGGTACGTTCGACTACCATCATTACTCCTTACCCGTTTGCTGCGCCTGCCTTAAAAAGCTTCGCTTCTAATTACGGATTTGTTATAAACTCTGATCTTTTACCTGGATCATTTAATATAAATCGAGCCTGAGGAGCTTTTGATGTCAAAATATAAGGTTGATTATTAGATCCTAAAACATAATCATTGAAATTGCCCTGGGCATCCGTGGTTATTGTTCCTAGTCGTGCCCCACTAAAAGTTTTATTACCAAAAACCCCTAAATGAACTTCCAATGTTTTAGATGCTGCTTTATTATTCAAGGTAAGGGCATTAATCACAATCTTCACCTTACCGTCGACAATCTTAGCATTTCCACTATCCATAGCATAAGTAGCCTGATTTTGTGAAAAACCTCCGCAGTTGGAAACACGACATTGTGTAAAATTGTACGCTGGCTGTGCTACCACTGTTAAAGTGCCACTCACAGTATTGTTGGTTTTATTTGTTTCTACTACTTCATTATCTAGATCAACAACAGTACTGACCGTATATGTGCCAGCGGCGGCTGTCCAAGAATTACTGCTAACAAACGTTTGCATACCTCCAGCAGGTAACATGCCTTCAGCTACCACATCCTTAGATATTTGAAATGCCTTTGAAGGATCATCACCAACAAAACCCACATAATAGGCAATGCTGGTTTTACCAGCAGGATCTAGACCTATATTCTGGAACGTAGAAGTAAAGAAAAGCTTCTCTCCTTCCTGGGCCTTAAAATTATTGACATCTACTTGTTGGCCAACAAAAAATTCCGTTACAGCTATATCAACGGATTTTTCCCATTTTAATCGTGGATAATCTTTACCTTCTTGGATTCTCCAAACATCCACAAAATCCCAGCCATATGAAACAGTGTCATTTTTGGGAGGATAATTTGATAATGTTTTCATTTGCACAGTAGTTCTAGCTTCAGAATCTGGCGTAACGGCTGTATTTTTATCTTTGTCCCAATAGGAAAACTTAGCGGGTCTATAATTAGGGGCTGAACCATATAATCCACCTTTTTGATTATTAGCAATATTATATTTTCCTATTTCTATGGTATTTGCGGCAAAACTTCTTATCAATATAGTTTGAGGAGATGGAGACGAATAATCTGCATAACCTATAAGTCCTCCAACACCAGCTATTTGAGTACCCACCAAATCACATTGTGGTTTAATGGTACTCAAAGAATATGAATCTGAAATTACCGCTGGTGCGTCTTGATCAACCGAATGACCAACCAAACCGCCCATGACATAACATGCAGAAACGCTCCCATTACTAAAACTTCTTATGATATTTCCTCCTAAGAAAAGACTTACCAAGCCTCCAGCTCCTTGACGAGAATACACCGTCCCCTCAACGGAAGATTGTTCAATTGTCCCTTTGGACATCATCCCAACTAACCCACCAGCAGGGCCAAATGTAAGAGTTTCCCCACCAAGATAATTAATCTCTACTTTACCTATGAGATGTATATTAAAAATATTCGTATTAATACTCTTCCCTACTACTCCACCTACAACTCCTAACGGACTTCCCATAATATTTGCATTAGTAAGGGTCAAATTCTTAATTGTCGCACTTTCAGTCTGGGCAAATAACCCTGCTGATTCCTTTGAAGGATGGCGAACATAAACATATAAATTCTTGATTTTGAAATTTTTACCATCCAAGGAACCTTTAAATATGGGTCCTATAGGCACAAAACCTTGCTCTCCACCAAAATTCTTACATTCAATATCATTTGCTAAAGCATAATTACCGCTTAAATTCTTATTCATATCTTGCAATTGTTGGCAATCAGAAATCTTTGTTGTCTTCCATTGTAATTGTGGATAATCATTACCTTCATCAATTTCCCACACATTAGCAAAATCCAAAGTTGGAAATTTGGCTTTTTGTTTCATTTGAGCGGTTGTCAGCGCCACACCATTAAATTCATTCACTAAGAAATTGGGCATGTCATCGTTATTAAAATAAACACCTTCCGTCACAATATTGGTATTTTTAAATAAATTTGCATACGGATCAGTGTCCGAGCAAAATAAAAACTGGTTAGCAGGAACCGGAGTCATTTTCCCGGCGAAATACACATTTCTGACTTCAATATTCGGTTTATTATCATCAACGCTAGCATTAACATTTCCAACTCCGCACATATAATCTGTGGATTGCACGTCGGCATTAAAATAAGAATTTGTGATCTTTAAACTATTCCCAGGGAAAAGATAAACATACCCGGCAAAACCCTCCGTCAAAAAACCTCTTGTCGTTCCTTTAAAATAATTCTGGTCCATCGTAAGACCTAAAAATGTAGTACCTATAAAGGGACTCGTCAAAAAACCGCTCAGCTGAACATTTTCAACCGCGGAATTTTTGATTGTTGCTTTTGCACCAAAATTTACTAAACCACTGACATTACTCTGTTCAGACTTTTCAGCCAAAACCACACCATTTTTCACAATAACATGATCAATGATGGAAGCTCCCTGCGCTTCTGCTGCTAATACAGCAGCTGTTGCCCCTACGAAAGCAGATGATGTATTCTCGATACGAAAATTTTCTATTCTTAAATTCTTTACTGTTGCTTTTTCGAGTCTTGCAAATAAAGCTAGGTCGATATATTCTGAACTAACTATTGAAAGATTTTTGATGGCAAAATTTTGACCATCGAATACACCTCGAAAACCTGGACCAGCATTATTCTTTAGAGGCACAAACTGCACCCCCTGACAATCAATATCCTTAGTCAATATGTAATCGCCGGTTATTACTGCTTGCAACTCACTGCAATTGGTGATTGGGGTAGGTGTTTGTGCAAACGAAGGAACAACAAATAATAAAATGAATATACCGATTAAAACAAATAATTTATTCATAATATCTCCGTTTATTTTGCATTTTGCTGGATACTTTTTTGGGCCTTACGTAGGCGTTCGCGAGACGCCTTTTGAGCTTCTATCCCTTGATTTATTTTAGACTTCAAACGCTCTTTGCGTTT
>CAZHGK010000032.1:0-17000 GCA_964532095.1 uncultured Planctomycetales bacterium
AGCCTGCGTTCTCCCGGTAGAGCTCTTCAAATGATTTTAGGTCTTGCTCGTCCATTTTACCCTTCACTTACTTAGACAATCTTAACTCGCTAAAAGTTCCCGAAATTTACTCAAATCTTAAGGCCTCTATCGGGTTTAAACGAGAGGCCTTATGCGCAGGCCATAAGCCGAAAATCATCCCTACCCCAATGGAAAATGTCGTCGCTAAAATAATGGATGATAATGAGACCCGGACAACCCAACCCGCAAATACCGTCAATAGCACCGATACCCCAACCCCTAAAATAATCCCTGCTAATCCTCCAATACACGACATTAAAACAGACTCCACGAGAAACTGCATAAGAATATCCCGTCGGGTCGCGCCAATGGCCTTACGCAAACCGATTTCCTTGGTGCGCTCCGTCACCGACACCAACATAATATTCATAATCCCAATACCACCGACGAGCAGCGAAATGGCCGCAATAGCACCTAATAGCATCGACATTGTTTTGGTAGTTGTTTCTAAAGCAGCCTTGATATCCGCCATGTTGCGTACTTGGAAAGACTCTTCGGCATCAGGCTTATCCGCATTAATCCTGTGCCTCTTTAATAGCGTTGCCATCACCTCTTCTTGCAAATCATCCAAAATCTCAGACGACGCCCCCTCCACATACAGCGAATCGATATATTCTTTCCCTAACACACGGTACATGGCTGTCGATACTGGAACAATAATCACATCGTCCTGATCACGCCACCCCGTAGACCCTTTCGACGGCAAGACCCCAATGATTTTAAAATTCATTAAATTCACCTTGATCGTTTCTCCAACAGGGTCGTTATCTGCAAATAATTCCTTAGCCACTGTGATCCCGATGACCGCAACCTTGGCTCTGGAACGTAATTCCTCATTGCTAAAAAAACGCCCTGAGGTAGGAATAGAGGCCCTCATCTGGGCATAATCTGTATTGACCCCTTCGATCTGGGTGCTGGCATTATTGCCCCCATACACCACCTGCACGCGGCCAGTTACCGACGGGCTCACCCGGGAAACTCCCGATAAACGGCTGATGGCTGTTAAATCTGCAAATGTCAAACGCGTGACACTTCCTGCTTCCAAAGCTACTCCTCCCACACGTGATTGCCCGGGACGCACCATCAACAGGTTTGATCCCAATGAAGATAGCTGGTTTTGTATGGCTTCCTTTGCTCCGCTTCCTAACGCGAGCATGGCGATCACAGCTGCAACACCAATTAATATCCCTAAAATTGATAATAAAGAACGCATTTTATTTGAAAGCATGGCATAGATTGCCTGGCGCATGGAATCAAAAATCTTTTCTATATCAAACCCTTTTTGAGAATGGCTCAATGCCCTTTGCACAACAGCTTGGGTTTCTTCCATCGAAGAAACAGATTTAACTTGGGTTTGAATCTCATCGGAAATAATCTTACCGTCGCGCATACGGATAATGCGTGTGGCATGGGTTGCCATTTCTGGCTCGTGAGTGACCATGACAATGGTTTTGCCCTGGCCATTAAGCGTTTTTAAAATTCCCATGATCTCATCTTTGCTTTTTGAATCTAGATTTCCCGTCGGCTCATCTGCCATGATGATAAACGGGTCATTGACTAACGCCCGGGCAATGGCCACGCGTTGCTGCTGGCCTCCGGATAATTCATTGGGCTTGTGCCCGATACGCTTTTCCAATCCCACAGCTGTTAATTCTTTTAAAACTTTTTCTTCCTCACTCTTTTGGCGAGAAGCTTTGGCAAGAACACTGGAACCATAGATCAAAGGCAAACCTGCGTTTTCCATTGCTGTCCGACGAGCAAGCAAATGAAACTGCTGGAACACAAAGCCAATGGTCCGATTACGCAAGGCTGCTAATTGTTCCTCTGGCAAATGGGTAATATTTTGGCCTGCTAAAATATATTCACCTGCATCCGGCTTATCTAATAACCCCATGATATGCATCAAGGTCGATTTGCCTGAACCCGATGTTCCCATGATGGCCACAAATTCCCCTGCTGCGATGGTGACAGAAACATCATCCACAGCCTTAACTTCCTGGTCGCCCATTCGATAGGACTTAACGATATTTCTTAATTCAATCATGACGATTTTCGCCCCGACTTGCTGTTGCCGCCTGGCCGAGCTGGCATAAACGGGTTCGTCCCGTTATTTGCGCCCTGCAGTTTATATTTCTTAACCTTAACAACTATCTCGTCATCTTCACTAATACCGTTGATAATTTCCACATTCTTATCGTCGGAAATCCCTGTCTTAACCTTACGCTGGGAAGGTTTCCCGCCATTTTCAGAATTGACCATTACATAACTTTCTCCCTTATCCTGCGCAATGGCATTCTCAGGCAACAGCAAGACGCCCTTTTTCTCCTGCTGGATAAACTCAATATTTGTATTCATTCCCGAACGCAAGAAATCCGGCATGTCCTTAGATAATAAATCCACCTCATACACCGTGACATTATTAATTGTCTTGGACTCATAATAAATATGGTCGACGGTGGCATCAATGCGCACATCAGGGTAGGCATCCAGGGTCACTGTTGCATTTTGCCCCTCCTTTATATGGCCGATATCTGTTTCGTCCACCTGGGCACGAAAAATCAAACGGTCGGATAATACCACCACCGCATCTGAGGTCGTGACCGTCTGGCCTGGCTGGGTTGTTCCAACAATCACCTCTCCGTCGATAGGAGCAATTAAAGGAATAGGCTTATACACTTCCTGCCAATATTTTAATTTATCTTCTCCCTGGCCACGGGCAGCATCAAGCAGGGCAGCTCGGTCTGTTGAGCTCATCAGCACAATGATATCTCCCACTTTAACTTGCTGTCCTTCTTTAACGAGCATCTGATCCACCCGTCCATTGACTGGCGGCTTGACTTCCAAACGATTTTTAGGCAAAACCGTTCCTGTCGTCGATACTGTCGTATGAATATCCCCAATATGCGCATGGATAATCTTGGTCTTTTCATCTGCCGATGCCTTGGGCTTAAAAACAAACCACCCTAACGTCGCAAGCACTACGACGGCAATGATCACAATCCATAATTTATTTTTGTTCATACTCGAGTGTCTCCCCTTTTGCCTGAACCCAAGCAGCTTCCGCCAAAAGCGCATCAGCCTGCGTTGTTAAAAATGTTTTCTTGTTACGAACGAGGTCGTCTTCAATGATCGTCCAGTTATCAAATGAGATCAGTCCGACGGAATATTGTTGGCTGGCAATCTTGGCGCGTTCCTCAGCCGCTTCTAAAAATTTCTTTTGCACATCGACATTTTCAATAGCATCTTGCAAGCTGCCCCAGCTTTGGGCTAATGCTAAAATCGTTGCATCCTTGGTGCTGCGTTCTTGTTCCTTCAGTTGCCGATAAATGCTTTGCTCTTGCGCTAAACGGGCCAGGCGTGAACCACCTTCAAATAGAGGCAAGGATACACTTACCCCCACGCCTGATTCATTATTGCCTGGGGCCCAATGTTCACCTGATTTCGAAACCCCGCCGTCTAAAGCAATGCTTGGCCAGAAATCCCCTTTGGCTGCCTTGACATCAAACGCTGCTGCATTTAACTGCGCCATAAGTTTTAATACCGACGGATTTTGGCTTGCTAATTGCTCGTAATCGGGTTTTTGGGTGGCTGCATCACTAACTGTGAATACTCCACTTGCCTTGATGGGCACAAATTCAGCCCGTCCCAATTCTTTTGATAATTGGCGTTGGGCAATTTCAAAGCTACGGTCTGCCTGATGGACATCAAAATCTGCCTGTAATAAATTTGCCTGTGCTGTGAGCAAGGCCCCTCGATGCTCTGTCCCGGATTGGTAGCGCAGGCTAATCAAATCCAGATTGTCTTTGCGGATCTTATAAATTTCCTGGGCTAACATGATGGATTCTTGCGCTTTTAGCAAATTGACAAATGCCTGACGTAAACGCAGACGAACTTCCGTCGATGTGAACTTAAAATTTTCTTGAGCGGCTTTAATGCGTTCGTTGGAGGAATGGATATTATTCACGGTTTTTAAGCCATCGAATAATAATTGCTTGCCGGAAAGTCCATAACTAAAACTGTTGGAGGAACCAGAGGAGCCTGTTTTCTGCGTTGAGGCGCTTAGGTCAGCAGTGATTTGTGGCAAGGCATCACTGGCGGTGATGGTCTTGATCGTTTTCCCTTGTACAATATTTTCCTGGGCAGCAATCAAGTCGGGATGGTTTTTGGCTGCCTCATGCAAGGCATCATCCCAGCTTAAAACTTCATCCGCATGCACAGGCATACCCAAGTTTAAAAATATGCCTGTGCAGGTGAAGGCAATGATCAAAAACCTATTTAACATACAAGACCTTTAATTGTTCTACCGTCGGGAATTGCGGATAAAATTCACCTTGGGGTCCTACATAACCGCTGCCAGATTTCTTTAACGTCACTGACGTATACCCTCCCTGATTATTGGGGATATTAACCGTCAACGGATCTGGGATTGGCGCATTAACAACCCCAGTTGTAGAAACTACTGTCGGCGTTGGCACATATACATAGGCTTGAGCTGGTGGCGCGACAACCACATAGCGCGTACCTTGTGGACGGTAGTAAACACCCTCCGAATAATAGTACCTGTTTCCATGTAAATAGACAGTCAAAAAGCCAGCAGATAAAGCAAACACTGAGTCCCCATAGCGAGGATAATGATGGTGCCTATTATGATGACTGTCACGGCCGTGTCGATCATCATCCCTCCAACGCGAACCGCCACCCCAGGCATAGGCATTATTAAAGGAACCTATGAAAATTATAGCAACCAAAGGAACTATTACTATTTTTTTAAAATCCAATTTTGACCACATACAATACCTCCTATAGTTTAATATCTCTCCCCTGCTCACTTGTTTAGACAAGGGAAAGATCGAAAAAGTTCCCAAATAAACAAATTTTTATTTCTAACAAAATGCTCAACGTACGCGCTGGAAGGTATCGGGTGAGGCAGCTTTAAATGCTTCTTCAAAATCAACGGGCGGTGTTTCTTTAAGAAGATCGCCGTCTTTAAGGAAGTTGTAGATATGGCCAAAGTGGGTGGCCCGGATGGTGTCTAAACGATGCATAATATGCCATGGCCTTAATTGCGAAGGATGGTCTAAACCCATGACGCCAATGATCTGACTTAAACTTTTTACTGTATTGCGATGATAATTGGCAATGCGGTGGCGTTTCTCTGAAACGACCAAACCCACGGTCAAGCCAGGATCATGGGTGGTAATACCAACGGGACAGTGATTGGAATCACATTTTAATGCCTGGATGCACCCAAGAGCTAACATCATGCCCCGTGCCGAATAAATCACATCCGCGCCCAGGGCCATATGATGCACCATGCCGAATCCAGTTGTCACGCGACCGCTGGCAAATATTTTAATCTTGTCCCGTAGGGAAAACCCAACGAGGGCATTTTTCACATAAATCAAACCTTCTGTTAAAGGATAGCCAATATGATTGGAAAATTCCAAAGGCGCAGCCCCTGTCCCACCTTCTCCACCGTCGACCGCAATAAAATCCGGGCGAATCCCTGTCTTAATCATGGCCTTGCACAAGGCTAAAAATTCATGGCGTTTTCCAATGCATAATTTAAAACCAACGGGCTTACCATCGGAAAGATCCCTTAACCGGGCAATGAATTCAAGCAATTTAACCGGCGTGTCACACCCTGGATGGGCTGGTGGCGAAATAATCGTCTTGCCAACAGCAACGCCTCTGACATCGGCAATATCTTGGGTGACCTTGGCTCCTGGCAAAATACCGCCCCCACCTGGCTTTGCCCCTTGGGATAATTTCAATTCAATCATCTTCACATTGGGCATCCGGGATTTTTCTTTAAATTGTTCAGGGCAAAACGAACCGTCCTTTTGTCGGCAACTAAAATACCCGGTGCCAATTTGCCAAATCAAATCACCGCCCCCTTGCAAATGGTATGGGCTTAATCCACCCTCGCCGGTATTGTGGGCAAAATGGCCGATCTTGGCGCCTTCATTAAATGCCATGACCGCATTCTTGCTTAATGATCCATAACTCATGGCCCCAATATTTAAAATACTGGCTTCATATGGGTGCTTGCACTCTGACCCACCGACGGTAACACGCATTTTTAGCGGATCAACCTGTTTGGGAAGCATGGAATGATTGACCCACTCATAGCCGGTTTGATATAAATCTTTTTGAGTCCCAAAAGGAATTGTATCGCGCACATTTTTAGCACGCTGATAAATAACGGAACGTTCTTCCCGGCTAAATGGCCGGCCAGAAGAATTAGATTCCACAAAATACTGGTTAATTTCAGGACGGACAAATTCCATTAAATAGCGCAGATGGCCAATAATGGGAAAATTGCGGCAAATAGCTCTCTGGGTTTGGAACATGTCTATAAATCCTATCAGCATCAAAGGACCAAAGACCACCATGGACCACCAGATCGGGGGATAAAAAAATGAAAGGCAATAATTAAAAACCAAAACAAGTAATGCGGAAAGTAGAAATAAACGCCTGACCATAACGCCCTCAAAAGATTATTCTATAGCAATAGAATATCGCGTTTACGTCGAAAAGGAATGAAAATTGTAAAATTTACCAACCACCACCCAAGGCTTTAACTAAAAGCACGGCGGCAATCAATTGCTGGGTGGTGATATCATTAACTTCCAGGCGTGCCTGTAAATGCGTACGCTGGGCATCAATCACTTCCAAATAACTGACCAGGCCCTGCTGGTAGCGTTCCCGGGATATGGTGAATGTTTGTTGGGCAGATTGTTCTAAGCGGACATCGGCATCATATTGCTGGCGACGTAAGCGCACATTCATAAAAGCATCTTCTGCTTCGCGAAGCGCAGTCAAGACCTTGCCCTTATATAAGGCTACATTCTTGGCATAATCCGCTTTTGCTGCTTCTAATTTCGCCTTGTTACGTCCTCCTGCAAAAATAGGCAAGTTCAACTGCGGCCCAATCGACCATGCACGGCTTTCCCAATCAAATAAAGATTTTGCCTCAATGCTGGTGTACCCGCCTGATCCTGTTAAGGTGATCGACGGCAAGAATTCCGCTTTTGCAACACCCACCTTGGCATTGGCTTGTGCCAATAAGCGTTCCGCCTCGACAACATCCCAACGGCGCTTTAATAAATCCGATGGCACGCCCGACGGTATTTGTGGCACTGGCAATTTAGTTGACGCTTGTGCTTCCACTTTAAAATCAGATGCTGCTTGCCCACACAGCAAGGCCAAGGCATTTTCATACTGGGCGCGTTTGCGTTGGGATTCTAAAATCAACGCCTGAGCGCGCGCCAATTCTGTTTCACCACTGGACACATCCAATTGCGCGGTTAACCCTGCCTGCAATCGAGATTTAAGAATGTCTAAAACTTTTTGGCGCAGCAATACCTCTTCCTTTAAAATATTGATCTCTTCATCCATCTGGCGTAACAAGAAATAATTTTCCGCCACATCCCCTGTTAATGTTAATAACACCGTCTGGTATGCCGCAACATTGGCTAATGCCTCATCGGTAGCCGCTTCATAAGCCCGACGGATTTTACCGAATAAATCCAGTTCATAGCTAAAATCCAACGGTACGGTGTATTTCGTCTGATGGGTCACTGGCACAAAGGAACTACCATTGTTGGAAAAATGTTCCCGCGTGACCTTTGCATCTAAATTGACCTCAGGCATTAAATCTGCCCTATTGATATGCGCTTGGGCACGGGCCTTGTCGACGTTGGCTACCGCCACTTGCAAATCTTGGTTATTGGCAACAGCCTGGGTTTCTAAATTATTTAATTGTTCATCGCCAAAAATTTTCCACCATTCCTTGGCAATGGCTTGGCCTTCGGCTTGCTGCTGGGTTTTCCAATTATCCGGCAATTTCATCGACGGACGCTGATAATCGCGGCCAACCGCACAACCGCTGCTTGTCAACGCCAAAACCAAGACTGCAATCATCGCTGCTGTTGGTTTAATTTGAGGGGGCTTATGTTTTGTTAACTTGCTTAAAGTGACGTAGACCATAGGGATCATAAATAAGGTTAAGAATGTACTGGTGGCCATGCCTCCGACGGCAGCTACCCCGAGTGGACGACGGGCTTCCCCGCTTGCCCCAAAACCAATGGCAATAGGTAAAATACCGGCAATGGTGGCACACGCCGTCATTAAAATTGGACGCAGGCGGATCGCCCCAGCCGCTTCCATGGCTTCGATGGCAGATTTTCCTTTTGCCATTTCCTGATTGGCAAAGTCCACAAGCAAAATCGCATTCTTCGTTACTAGACCAAATAATAAAATCATCCCGATCTGGCTATAAAGATTAACGCCCATCGACGGAACTTTAAAAATACTTGCTAACCACAACGCGGCAAATGCCCCAAACGCGGCCAATGGCAGGGTTGTCATCACCGTTAACGGGTGGATTAAACTTTCAAATTGGGAAGCCAACACCATGTAGATAACGATCAAGGCCAGTAACATGACAAAATAAATCCCGCTACTGGATTCGATCAAATCCTTGGCTTCACCTTTCCATTGATAACGAAAGCCCTCTGGCAAATCTGCTTTTAAAATGGCCTGGGTCTTATCCATCGCCGTCCCAAGCGACACCCCTGTCGGCGTTCCTTCGATAACGGCGCTACGCATACGGTCATAGTGATTAATCACCGACGGACCAGCCCCTGTCCCATAGGTGACTAGATTGCTTAGCTGCACTTGCTCACCTTTATTGTTACGCACAAAAAGGCTGTCTAGGTCTGTGGGCAAAAACCGTTGGGGACGTTCCAATTGCGCGTCCACATCGTATTGCTTCCCATTAATATTAACATGGCTGATGTCTAAACCGCCAAAAGCAATTTGCAAAGTTTTAGCGATGTCCTCCACGGAAACCCCTAGCTGGGCCGCACGTTCACGGTCAATGGCAATGCGCAGTTCAGGTTTATTAAGTTCAAAATTGGAACGCACGTTCATTAAAAACCCGGCAGTACGCAATTTATTGACCAAGCTTGCCGCATAATTATTTAAGCCTTGCAAATCCTGACTTTGGACAACCAATTCAAATGGCTGGGTAAACCCACCGCCAAATGATTTAGGAATGATGGGGATGACAAATGCCCCTGGTACCATGGCGAACAGTTGACCACCCAATCCCGTCGGGCCACTGATGATTTGCTGTAAATTTCTTTTACGCTGTTCCTTTAAACGGATAAATGCTAAGCCTTGCGCCGTATTCCCTGGGCCACCACGGGCCAAGGCCACCGCAGAAAAATATTCCTGGGTCTCGGGCATTTGAGAAATAATCCCTTCCATCTTTCGCACCATGCGGTCCGTGTATTCGCTGGTTGACCCTTCTGGCGAAATAGCAAAAATCAAAAACCGCCCCTTGTCTTCCAAGGGCACAAATTCATGGTCAAGACGGGTATAAAAGAATACCGTCAATAAAACAGATGCTAAAGCCACAAGCGAAATATAGATCGGATGGCGCAAAGACCAGGACAAACCCTTGCTATATGTTTGTGTCATGTTCGTAAAAAACCGGTCGAAGGCACCTAAGATCCCCTTATGTTCCTTATCGTGGGCAATGGGCCGTAAAATACGTGCGGATAACATCGGCGTTAATGTCAAAGCCACAAAAGCAGAAATTAAAACAGAAAATGAAATAGCGACGGCAAACTCAATAAACAAACGTCCGGTAACGCTGGTTTGAAACGCCATGGGCATAAATACGCACACCAAGGCAAAGGTGGTGGCCATAACGGCAAACCCAATTTCACCCATCCCTTTAATTGCTGCTTCAAAAGGCTTCATCCCAGCTTCAATATGCCGGTAAATATTTTCCAACACAATGATGGAATCGTCGACGACAAGACCGATGGCCAAAACCAAGCCTAGCATGGTCACCACATTAATGGAAAAACCTAGGCCGTAAAGCGCGCCGAAGGTGGCGATAATACATACAGGGATAGATACCGCAGGCACAAAGGTGGAGCGCACATTATAGAGAAAAACAAAAATGGTTAACACGACGAGAAAGAAGGCAATGCCTAAGGTCATCCACACTTCGGAAATGGAATGGCTAACATAAATCGATTCATCATACGGAAATGAGGTAACAACCCCTTGGGGCAATAACGGCTTTAAGCGTTCGACTTCCTTTTTCACCCGCTGCACAACATCAATGGTGTTCGCTTTTGATTGCTTAATGACCCCGATCCCGACGGCAGGTTGAGAATTAAAGCGGGCAATGGAATGTTCATCTTCAACGCCCTGGGCTGCATGGCCGATATCAGAAAACCGGATCACTGTTTCCCCAACGCGCTTAATGACCAAATTATTATATTCGTCAGGGTTTTTCATTTGCCCTTTGGTCTCAATCGACAAAGACCGTTCGGCATTTTCAATTTTTCCGCTGGGCAATTCCACGTTCTCACGCTTAAGCGCCTCTTGCACATCCAGGGTGGTCACGCCATGGCTGGCCATTTTTTGCGCATCCAACCACAAGCGTATGGCAAAACGTTTTTGACCACCAAAGATAACAGAGCTTACCCCGTTAATTGTTTGCAGACGGTCTTTAAACAAATCTTCTGCCAACGTACTTAATTCCAACGTCGAGTAACGATCAGAGAACAGCGCCACCCACAAGACAGGGTTTGCATCTGCATCTTGCTTGGCCACAATTGGGTCTTTAATGTCGTCGGGAAGTTTACCGCGCACCCGGGAAACGCGGTCGCGCACATCCTGGGCCACCACTTCGATATCGCGGCTTAAATTAAATTCAATGGTAATGGAGCTTACCTGTTCGCGGGATTCGCTGGTGATGGTGCGTATCCCTTCAACGCTCATGAGCACATCTTCCAATGGCTCTGTCACCTGGGTCTCAATAACAGAAGCACTCGCCCCGGTATATATGGTTTGCACGTTGATGATCGGTGGGTCAATATCTGGCAATTCACGCACAGGTAAACGGGTTAAACCGATGATTCCAAAAATCACCAAGGCTAAACTCATCATGCCTGCAAGAACAGGACGTTGGATGGCTATTTCTGATATTTTCATGAAGCTTTTCCTTGGGGTGCTGGTTCTTTAGGCGCTTCCGTCGGCATTAGCTGCACCGGCGCACCTGGACCAATTTTCTGGAAACCTTCTGTAATCACCGTGTCCCCTGCTTTTAAACCGCTGATAATCTCGACCATGCCAGGCATGCGCACCCCTGTTTTAACCATTTGCATTTGGGCCTTGCCTTCGGCATCTATAGTAAAAAGAAAAACATCATCATTTTTAGGGATCAACGCGACCTCAGGAACAGCTAAGCCGTTTGACTTCTCGGAAATAACTAAATCCAGTTTCACAAACATGCCGCGACGCAATTCACCGTCGGGGTTTGGGATCTTGGCCTTAACTAAAACAGTTCGTGTTAATTCATCCACTTGTGGGTCGATAAAATACACTTCGCCTTTAAACACCTTGTCCCCATAAGCTGCTACCTTTAATTCCACTGGCTGGCCAATTTTTAAACGGCCCATGTAGCGCTCAGGCACATGAAAATCTGCCTTCATAGGATCTCCGTCGATTAAAACGGTCAAAAGCGTATCCTTGCTAATCACCTGGCCTAAGCTCACCTGGCGCGCACCCACCGTCCCATCAAAGGAAGCAATGATTTGCGTGTCGGCGAGTTGAGCTTTGATTAAATCTGCTTGCGCACCTTTTGCCGCAACTTCAGATTTACTTTGATCAAACTCTTGCTGGGAAACCGCCCCGCCTTCTACTAATGAGCCCATGCGTTTAAATGTTGTTTGGGCAATATCGGCATTAGCCTGGGCTTGGGCTAAGGTGGCCTCTAATTTGGCACGGTCCAAGACGATTAAAACATCGCCTTTTTTAACCTTTTGGCCTTCTTCAAAATTAATTTCCCGCACTGTGCCGTCGATCTCGCTTTTCATTTCCACAGCTTCATTGGCAGACAAAGAACCAATAACCGGTACTTTCTCCTGAATTAGTTGCGGCGTAATTTTGACACCCACAACAGGAATAGAGAAACCGCCGTGGCCAGCACCTGCATCCTTGGACTTTGAACAGCCAACCATGCTGACGCATAAAATGATCACAATGAGAGACTTAAGTGTGGGCATACCAATCCTTTATGTTTTTTTCAAGTTGCTGGTGCAACTATTTTTTTCGATTAAATTCGCGTAAATCTTCTTTAATATATCTTTGCAATGGGCCAATTCCTTTGTATGAATGCCCCCTTCAGCCTGGCGCAAGGTCATTTCCGTGACCTTAACCAGCTTTTGCCGGAATTGTTTGCCTTTATTTGTTAAGTAAATCAGTTTTTGGCGGCGGTCGCTCTTATCTGGCACACGCACAACCAGATTATGCTTTTCCATCCCGTCTATAAGGCGGGTCATGCTGGTCTTATCCTTGCATGTGACCCCAGCCAATTCCTGCTGGCTTTGGCCGTTACGTTCGGCTAAGTTAACTAAAATAGACCATTGCTCGCAGGTGACATCGTAGCCAGCTTCATGAAAATTACGGTTGAGCGAAGCCCCCAAGGAACGCGCAGCCCGGCCCACTAAGTAACCTAAAGATTCTTCCAATATGTAGGCGTTATTTGTCATAGCATTGGTTGCCTATGCAACCTTATGAAAGTTTATCTGATAAAGCAAAAATTGTCAAATAAAGTTTATGCGAGGGTGTTTGTGGCACAGACTTGGGAAAATTTGCGGGCGCTGTCGCGGATGGTTCGTTTAAACGTCGTATAATCCACATCAATGAGGCCAAAACGGGGAGTAAAACCTTTGTCCCATTCAAAATTATCCAATAACGACCAGTACAGATAACCAGTAACATTTACCCCGTCGGAAATAGCCCGATGGATGTTCTCAAGATGGCTATGCAAAAATTCCCACCTTAAGGAATCGTCATCAGTACAAATGCCATTTTCGGTGATCATGATGGGCAATTGGTATTTTTTTAGCTTCATGAGCACCTGGTACAGGCCTTGGGGATAGATATCCCATCCTAAAGAATTTTTCTTAACAGGATCATATTCTGCACTTCCCATCTGCATCAGTAAATTGCCGATCCACCAGCTATCCACATCCACTTTCTGACGGGAATAATAGTTCACGCCGATAAAATCCAAGGTCTTATACTTAATTAACTTATCTAAAATCTCAAAATTAAACCAATAATCGCGTAAACGGCAGGCTAACTGGTTAATATCCTTTGGCGAGCACGGCACAATGGCTGAAACATGCTGGGAAATACTGATGGCCGGCTTAGGCAATTGCATTTCCCTATATATAGCATGCACTCGAGGGTAGAGCTTAAGATGAGCTTCAATGAGATGATCGTGGACAGCTTTGGCCCTTAAAAAACTTTTCTTCTGCGGTGGCCATGCCCCGAATAAATAAGCATGGGAAATAAATATCGTCGGCTCATTAATGGTAATCCAAAAATGCACATCACGGGCCAAGGCGCGCGTCATAACTTCACAAAAACGCACAAAAAAACCAACCGCCTTTTTATGTTCCCACCCGCCCATCTGCGTTAACCAAATCGGGTTGGTAAAATGATGGAAGGTGACGACTGGTTCAATCTGGCGGCTACGCAAGGCTTTGATCACATCCACATAATGCTGGATTTCTGTTTGGGAAAATTCTCCCTCACGGGGCTCAACGCGGCTCCATTCGATGGATAAACGATGGGCATTATGGTTTAAACTGCGGGCTAAATCAAAATCCTGGACATAAAACTGGTAATGGCGGCAAGCCTCGCCGGAGTTTTCCTTGCCGACCTTTTTTTCCCATTGCCACCAATCGGCGTTGCTATTATTCCCTTCGACCTGGTAGGAAGACGTGGCAGCACCCCAAAGAAAACCTTGTGGAAAATTCATCATGGCCAAATTATAACATTGCACAAAATAATTCTGCAGAAATATGTTTATTTAGTGTAAATTAAACGCATGCGGGCATTAATACGATTAATCCAGAAAGTTTACCGGATGGTTGACCCTAATGAGGGACGCACCGTCATGCACAACGTGGCCTTCCTTTCCTGGCTGCAGGCCATTACCTATGTCTTGCCTTTAATCATCCTTCCTTATTTGTTTCGCATCATTGGCCCGGAAAAATTCGGGCTCATTGCCTTTGCCCAGGCCTTTGTGCAGTATTTTATGATTCTCACCGACTATGGATTTACTGTTTCCGCCACCAAGGAAATTTCTTTAAACCTCGAGGACGAACGGAAAATTCAAAAGATATTCGCCGCTGTCATGACGGTCAAAACCGCCCTGGCCATCCTTAGTTTCCTTATATTGGCTGTGGTTGTATATTTTGTTCCCAAATTTAAAAATGACTGGATGGTCTATGCATTAAGCTTTGGTGCGGTCATCGGCAATACCCTTTTTCCTGTCTGGTTTTTTCAAGGAACAGAAAAAATGCGTTATATCGCCCGGCTTAATATCATCGGCGAGTTTATGATGGTTTTTTGCATCTTGCTGTTTGTGCATGGCCCTGAGGATTATTTAAAAGTTCCCCTGATTACCTCGTCGGTATCTTTGGCAACAGGCATCGTGGGCCAGCTGATCCTTTTGATCAGATTTAAAATGCACTTTCGTTTTCCTGAGGCCCGTGAGATTTCCCAACAATTAAAAGCAGGCTGGGCTGTTTTTATTTCCGTGGTTGCCATCAATGCCTACACCACAACACGGGTGTTTGCCGTCGGGCTTTTAACTAATAATACCCTTACAGGCTTTTATTCCATTGCGGAAAAAATTGCCAATGCCGTCCAGACATTTCCCTTGTCTTCTTTTTCCCAAGCCATATTCCCGCGCCTAAGCAAAATATTCCACAAGAACAAGCTGAAAGCTTTTGAGATCATGCATAACGTGCAGTTAATCACCATCATCGTCTCTTTAATTTTCTTGCCGATCATTTTTATCTTTAGTCCTGTCATTATCAGGCTCGTCTGCGGCGGGGATTATACTGCGGCCATCCTGTCGTTACGATTCCTGCTAATTTCTGTATTCTTTGTCAGTGCTAATGCGTTTCGCGTGCAGTTTTTGCTGGTGTGTGGCAAGACAGACTTGTATTGGCGGATCCACGTGGCCATGGCCATCGTCGGGGTACCTCTTATTATCACTTCGATCTATGCGTTTTCCTACGTAGGTGCGGCCATGGCAACCGCTGCCATTGAGGCCGGCGTATGCATTCTTACCTTTTTTGTTGTCCGACGCCTCTCATTTAAAGAGTAACCGACTTTTTAATTAAATCCAGCTTCTTTTGGCGGGGCCATTGTTGTATTTCTTTTTCACGCTTTAGCGCGCTGGATTTGGTGGGATGCTCCTCGGTATACAGCAATTTCTTAAACCCAAAACTGCGGGTAAATTTAGCCCCCTTGCCTTGCTTGTGCGCGTGCATGCGGCTAGGCACATCATTGGTCATTCCCGTGTACAAGGACCCTTTTTTTGTTTCTAGAATGTAGACGTGCCACATCATATTAATTGTCAAAATCGAATAAAAGAAATTCAGCATCGCCGGTGGTGCTCAGCTTTAACTGCCCACCTTTATCTATTGAAACCCCATCGCCTTCTTCCAAACGAGTGCCATTGACATCCAGTTGGCCACTGACCATTTGAATCCAGGCTGCTGCCTTTGGTTTTAAATCATGCGTTGCGTGCTGACCTTGAGCTAAAATGCCCAGGTACATATCCACGTGCTGATGGATTTTAATCACGTCGGGCAAATCATTATGCGAGGCAACCAAAATTAAACCCTTTTTATTTTTTAACTGCTGGGCTGTTAATTCTTGATAGGAAGGCGTTAGCCCTTGTTGGCTGGGCAATATCCATATTTGCAATAATCGTGTTTTGGATTTTGATGGATTAAATTCGCTATGGGTGACGCCGGTGCCCGCGGACATTTTCTGGAAGCCGCCCTTTTTAATCACCGAGCCATTGCCCATGCTGTCTTTGTGCTCTAATTCCCCTTCGACGACATAGGAAATAATTTCCATATTCTTGTGCGGATGCATGCCAAAGCCGCCGCCTGCTTCAATCACATCGTCGTTGATCACACGCAGGAAACGAAAGCCCATGTGGGCTGGGTCATAATATTCACCAAAGGAAAATGTATGATAAGAATTTAGCCAGCCCAGATTGGCGTGGCCACGTTCTTTGGATTTTCTAACGTTCATAAATTCCCTTTCTTTTTGTAGCCGCAACAAAAATCCCCTGGCCAGGAATTATGCAGGATTTGTCGAATAGGAACGCAGTTGATTGTTTTTCCACTGACGGTCTTATGCGTGCCAAAACGATGATCATAGATGGAACAAAAATATTTCTTCGCGTCATCTTGGCGCAGATGTTCACAAGGATCGCCGTCAAAAGCCCCGCAGCAAGCCCCGCAACGGCCGCATTTCGCTTCCCATTGCTCTAACTGCTGGCTTTGCCAGTTGAGGTATTTGTTTTGCTCAAAATCCATATGTTCCTAAAATACAGACAAACAGCTGTGAAAACAATATATTTTAGAATGAGTTTAGGATTTTTTTCGTCTGATTTCTTTATAAAAAACATGGTCTTTATATTCGTAGGTTTTAACACAATACTTGGCCCACCAGGGCGTACCAAAACGTCTGATGTTTTCAAAATGGTCAGCCCCTTTTGTATAATTGGTATACGCGGATTTTTCCCAGGCAACAGCAGCCATCTTCCAGACGGACGCTGGCTGATTTTTTAAGCGGTTGGATTTATAACCATAAAACCCTTTGGTGCTTCCTCGACGCCTTAAAACTTCGGCCACACAAATCATGCCTTTTAAACCTTGATCTGCAGCTTCCAACACAATCACGCGCACCGCAACATCTTTAGGGATTTGACCAGCATGGGCAGTGGGCACACAGCTGCACAGCGCTAAAACCAATGCCATGCCGTATTTAAACTGTCTTCCCATGGCCTCTTTTAAATATGGTTCGCT
>CAZHGK010000033.1:0-16720 GCA_964532095.1 uncultured Planctomycetales bacterium
CAAAATATTCATTCCCTTTAAGGGTTTGATCTGCTATTATTCTGTAATATTTTTATGGCTTAAATGACCGGGTGATGTTCAATCACTCGTTTTTTTTGGATAAACCTTCTTTAAGGAATGTATATGTCTGCACTGAAACCATTTAAAGCTGTGTTTTACAATAAAGAAAAAGTCGATAATCTTTCGGATGTCTTTTGCCCGCCATATGACGTCATTTCCAAAGCCCAACAAGATGATTTTTATAAGCAACACCCGTCCAATTTTATCCGTTTAGAATTAACCAAGGAAACAGCCAAGGATAATACCCGTGACAATAAGTATACCCGGGCCAAGAAAACATTCGATGAATGGCTTAAAAAAGGGGTTTTGCTTCAAGACAGCAGCCCATGCGTATATTTCTATAAACAAGACTATAAATATTTGGGCCAAAAGTATACCCGTACCGGGTTTTTGGCTTTATTAAGTTTAAATGATAATTCGGGGGTAAAGATTTTGCCCCATGAGCATACCCATGCTGCGGCTAAAACCGATCGCTTTACCTTATGGTCTGCCTTAAAAACCAATTTATCTTCCATTTTTGTGGGTTATTCCGATAAGGCCAGCCGTGTGGAACGGATTTTTATTAAAGATTTAGCCAGCCGCAAACCTGATTTGGAGGCGATTGACCAAGACAAGGTCAAGCACATGATCTGGCGTTTGGATGATGCTTCTAAAATCAGCTTTATCCAAGATGTGATTGCTGGTCAAAATTTATTTATCTGTGATGGCCACCACCGGTTTGAAGTTGCCAATCAATTGCGCAAGGAAGCTTTAAAGAAGGTCAAAAAAGCCTCTGGCGATGAACCGTTTAATTATGTGATGGCGTATTTTACCAACATGGATTCTAAGGATTTACAAATTTTCCCCATCCATCGCATCGTTAAGAAATTTCCCATTAGCGTGAATTTACTTGAACAGTATTTCCGCATCGACAAGATTAAAACCAAGAATGATTTATTAGTTTTGCTCGCCCGGGCTGGGCAAAACGAGCATGCCTTTGGTTTGTATAATAAAACCGGCATGTATTTGTTGAGGCTCAAGAACCGCACCTTAATCGATAAGGTGGTCAAGGAAGGTTCCAAGGATTATAAAGAGCTCGACGCTGCAATATTAAAAGCATTTGTCTTCGATCAAGTCGGTGTTACTTCCGAAGATATTGTCTATTCCAAGGATCCTTCAGAAGTGATGCAAGCAGTGGATGAAGGCCAGGCTGATGCTGGGTTTATTTTAAATCCGGTGTTAATTAAGCAGTTAAAGGCCGTTGCCCTTAATGATGAACGCATGCCTCCTAAGACCACATACTTTTATCCAAAAGTATTGTCCGGGTTGACCATGTACAAGTGGGATTAATATGTCCTTATTTGGTAAAAGCAATTACACCTTCATTAAAGTCAAGCGTAAGGAAATCCCCGCCGGGGTATGGACCAAATGCCCAGGCTGTGAATCACCTGCCTATTCTAAAGAACTCAAAGATAATTTAAACGTTTGCCCAAAATGCGGATACCATTTGGGATTAAACGCCCGTGAACGCGTCGACCATTTAATCGATGAAGGTTCATTTGTGGAGTTTGATGCCAAGATGACCTCCGGCGATCCGCTGGATTTTAAAGGCCCTAAAACATACAAAGATAAATTAAAAGCAGACCAGGACGCCACGCAAATGGTGGATGCTGTTATTACGGGGAAGGGAACAGTAGAAGGCCGTAAAGCAGTGATTGCCGTGACAGATTCCCGGTTTATCATGGGGTCAATGGGGTCGGTGGTCGGTGAAAAAATTACCCGCGCTATTGAATACGCAACAAAGAATAAATTGCCAATGGTGATTGTCTCTGGTTCTGGTGGGGGAGCGCGCATGTATGAAGGGGCGATTTCATTAATGCAAATGGCCAAGACGTGTGCTGCGCTGCAACGTCATGCTCATGCGAATTTATTGTACATCTCCATATTGACGAACCCAACCATGGGCGGGATCATGGCTTCATTCGCCGGTGTTGGGGATGTGATCATTGCCGAGCCTAAGGCCTTGATTGGTTTTGCCGGGCCCCGGGTTGTTGAACAAACCATCCGTCAGAAATTACCTGTTGGTTTCCAACGTTCAGAATTTATGCTTGCCCACGGACTTTTGGACATGATTGTTGAGCGCCAAGATTTAAAAGGCGTCTTAGCGCACACATTTGATTATTGTTCGGCGCTTGCTGAAGCGTAAGGTTAACAGGTTGAGATAGGAAGTTGATTATGGCGCATATTCGATTGAAAAATGTTTGCAAGGCGTATAAGGGTGGGGCCACTGCCGTCGACAATGTCAATTTGGAAGTGGATGATAAGGAATTCTTGGTTTTAGTCGGGCCTTCCGGTTGTGGTAAGTCAACGACCTTACGTATGATCGCTGGGTTGGAAGAAATCACCAGCGGCGAAGTATGGATCAATGACCGTTTAGTGAATGATGTTCCTGCCAAAGACCGTAATATTGCCATGGTGTTCCAGAATTATGCCCTTTATCCGCACATGAGCGTTTATGAAAATATGGCCTTTGGTTTAAAGCTACGCAATTATCCAAAACCGGAAATAGAAAAACGTGTTAATGAAGCTGCGGAAATTTTAGGCATTAAGAAATATTTGGACCGCAAGCCCAGACAGCTTTCCGGCGGGGAACGCCAGCGTGTGGCATTAGGCCGGGCCATTGTCCGTAAGCCGCAAGTATTTTTATTCGATGAGCCTTTAAGTAATCTCGACGCTAAAATGCGCGTGCAAATGCGCACGGAAATCCACAAATTGCGTTTGCGCCTGCAAACCACCTTTATTTATGTGACCCATGACCAAACAGAAGCCATGACCATGGGCGATCGCATCGTCGTCATGAAGGATGGTTTAATCCAGCAGTGTGCAGATCCTATGACCATTTATGATAAGCCTGCCAATAAATTTGTTGCTTCGTTTATTGGGTCACCGCCGATCAATTTGATGGAAGGGACCATCGTTAGAAAAGATAAGAAGTATTATTTCAACGAAGGCAAATTGACGGTTAAAATAGTAGACCAGATGGTGCCCAAGATATCCAAATACGAAGGCAAGCCTGTGACCATGGGTATTCGTGCCGAAGATATTTACGATAAATTGTTTGCCTCCGAGGCTTCTCCTGAAAATACCGTGCGCGCCATCTGTGAAGTGGTTGAGCCGCTAGGGTCTGAAGTGTATTTATACTTAAATTCCGGCAAGCACAATTTCATTGCCCGCGTCGGGGCCCATGATAGGCCTGAAGTTAACCGGGATATGGATTTGGTGTTTGACATGAGCAAGGTGCACTTCTTTGATCGAGAAACAGAACAAACCATTGTCTAGGTTGTACCTGCTGGTATTCTTTATTTTTTTGGTACCTTTGGCAGGTTTCTTTGTCTATGCCACGAAAAACCACGTGGCATTTTTGTTTTTGGCCTTTGCCCTGCTGGCCACCGTCATTTTATTGATGTCCCTGCACCGCCGCCTGACCCGTCGACAATCAGAACTTTCCTTGCAAAATGAAGAGTATGTGGAGAAAACAAATTTACTTAAGGCAGATTTGGATGTGGAATGGGAAGCGACCGAATCTTTGCGTCGCAAAATTATTAATTATAGCCATCTTAAAGACCTCACCGAGAAGCTCAGCTCCTGTTTAAGTTTAGATGAAACTTCCAACACCTTATCCGCCGAGGTTAACAAATTGTTCGGCCATAAAGACATCACGGTCATTTTATATTTGTTCCAATCCAATACCGGTGAGCTGGGGATTTCCTCCTCGCAAAAAGGGCAGATGCATATTAGTGTCAAAGCCAAAAAAGGGGATTTGTTCGACCAATGGGTGGTGAAGACCTTGCATCCTTTGTTGGTTGAAGATTCGAAAAGTGATTTTCGTTTTGATATTGAAAAAGCTGGGGGAGAAGACCGTCGGGACGTGCGTTCTTTAATTAGTGCCCCATTGATTTTGGGAGATAAGACCTTGGGTATTTTACGGGTGGATAGCCCATTGCCCCATCATTTTACGACGGATGACCTGCGGTTTTTAAGGACTGTGACCGATGTTGCCGGGATCGCTATTGAAAACGCGCAATTGTATCAACGCATTGAAGATTTAGCAATTCGTGACGGATTAACAGGCCTGTATTTAAGGCGGTACATGATGGATCGTCTGCAGGAAGAAATTAACCGCGATTTACGCGGCGGGCGGGAGTTTTCATTCTTGATGATCGATCTGGACCGTTTTAAACAATACAATGATACCTTTGGGCATATTGCCGGGGATATTGTGCTGCGCACCGTCGCTGGGATGTTAAGCGCGCATTTTAATTTGCCAGGGGAATTAGTCTGCCGTTATGGTGGGGAAGAGTTTTGTGTATTGTTGCCGGATTGTTCCAAAGCCCAAGCTGTAGAGCGTGCCAATGCCGTGCGTAAGGCTATTGAAACAAGAGAAATTGTTTTGCGCCGTCAGAAAACGCATGTGACAACATCTATCGGGATAGCGTCGTTCCCTAAAGATGCGCGGGTCAAAAATGATTTGATTACCAAGGCTGATGCCGCGTTGTATCGTGCCAAGGAACATGGACGCAATAAGGTGGAATCAGCAAGGTGATATGGTAATACTTCTAATCATATTAACGGTTATTTTTATCGCCATGGTGTTTTACGTGGCCCAGGTGGTGGTGCTCCATTTAGAGCAACGCGCCGAGGCAGATTCGCTGCGCACCCGCGAGGCCATGCAGAAGTTTATTCTGGAGAAAAACAAGGCGCATACTGAAAAGTTGGAATTGGAACGTGAGGCTAACCAGATTTTTACCTTGTATGAGATGACCAAGGATATTTCCCGGCATTTCAATGAGCAGGAAGCGTTTAATATTTTCCGCAAAAAGCTTAAGGAAAACATCACCATCGAAGACTGCCAGCTCGTCGATGATTTAGGGCTTGACCAAAAAGACCAGTCGGATGTGAATGAGCACAGCATCTTTATTTTAAAGAGCAAGGAAAAACGTTTGGGGTATTTGGTTTATAAAGGGGTGCCTGCAAAAGACATGGAAAAGTTTGTGATCTTAGCTCACCAGTTTGCTTTGGCCTTGCGGCGCATCAAGTTGTACCATGAGATTGAGACCATGGCGATCACCGATGGGTTAACAGGAGTCTACACCCGCCGGTACTTTACCGAACGTTTTGATGAGGAAGTCAAACGCTCCCAATTGCGTAAATCTAAACTGTCATTTTTGATTTTAGATGTCGACCATTTTAAAATGATCAATGACCAGCATGGCCACTTGACGGGCGACCAGGTGCTTAAATCTTTAGGGGATATTATTAAGGAAAATGTTCGTGAAATCGATATTGCCGGCCGTTATGGCGGGGAAGAATTTTGCGTGGTATTGCCGGATACTGACCAGGAAGGGGCCAGGCTTGTGGCAGAACGTATCCGGGTCGCTACTGAGCAAAGGATTATTAAGGCCTATGATGCCACCATCCATATTACCATCAGCATTGGTCTTTCATGTTTTCCTGCCGATGGGAAATCTCCGGACGAGTTAATTGATAAGGCGGACTGGTCATTGTACCGGGCCAAATCCCAGGGGCGCAACTGTGTCGTTGCCTTTGGCACATATCACCATAAATAATTATGACCATCTCTTCTCGAATGACAACGATTGTGGTGTGCTTGCTTGTGGCATTGGCAGCTTTAAGTTTTTTTAGTTTAAACCAAATGGGCAAGCTGCGCGGCCAATTAAAAACAATAGCAGACGTCGACGTGTTGGCCATGGAATCTGTGACGGGTGCTTTTGAATATCAATTACGCAAGCAAATTATTTGGCAGCAAATAATCAGCATCTCCGAGGAGATGGGATTTGAGAAGGTGGAATTTGCGCGCTTGCAATATTTAAACGACCAATTGGCGGCTTTGGAAAAATCTTTTAGTGGGCATATTCAAAAGGTTCAGGAACAAACAGCCAATGTGCGTCGGTTATTGGTTTTGTCGGCGCGCCGTAATGGGGCAGATGCGCATGACATTGAGGATGCCTTAGAACAAATTACCGTGATTGATGCGGCGGATAAAACCTATGATGCCTCAGTCATGAATTTGTTTAAATTAATCCGGACAGGTAATTTTCAATTGTCTTTAGAAAATATTGAAGACATCCAGCATCGCCAGGCCCAGGTTACGGAAAGTGTCCGTGATTTATTGGCGCAGATCCAATCGATGATGCGCATAGCTGTGTCCCAGGCGCGTAGCATGGAACAGGTATTTAAGCGCACATTAATTATCTGTGTTGCAGGGGTGGCGCTCATCATGTTGCTATCGGTGTTTTGGTTGGTCAAGGGAATTTCTCGACGGTTAGAGCGTGTAGCAAATGCCGCAGCTGCCATTGGCCATGGGGATTTGACGGTGCGTTTAGAGGAAATTCCAGCTGATGAAATTGGCCGCACCTGTCAGGCTTTTAATAGCATGGCCAAGCAATTGCAGCAAGCGCAGGAATCTCTAAAAAATAGCCGCGATTCTCTAGCCAGCCATTTGGAGTTAATGAATACCCAAAAAAAGGATTTGCAAAAAGTTAATGCCCAGCTAGACCGCTTTGTGCAAACCGTGACCCATGATATCGCAGGGTCCTTGACCATGCTTGTTGGCTACGCCGCGTATTTGGAAAAACATTCCCAATCCATGTTGGATGAAAAAGGCAAGGAAAGTCTAGCAGGTATCCGTAAAGGCGCAGACCGTATGAATGCCTTAGTCCGCGATTTGTTGCAATTAACAAAAATAAGCCGGATCAAAAATCCTTATGAACAGGTGGCAATCCAGGCGTTGGCTGAATCTGCTATTGATGCAAATCAATTTCTTATCAAAGAAGCTGGGATAAAGGTTAGTATCGAAGGCCAATGGCCTACAATGGTTTGCGACCGTATTAAAACTGCAGAAGTGTTTAATGGCTTGATTTCCAATGCCATCAAATATTCCTCTAAGGTGCCTCAAGGTGGGCAGGTTGTACTCAGTTACAACGATGCTGGTGGTAGCCATGAATTTATATTTAGGGATAATGGGATTGGCATTGACCCTAAGGACCAGGAAGTTGTTTTTGACATGTTTAGGCGTTTGGATGCAGCAAAAGGATATGAAGGGACAGGCGCAGGGCTTGCCATTGTAAAATCTGCGGTGGAAGACCAGGGTGGAAGCATAAGGCTTGAGTCTTCTTTAGGTAATGGAACTACCTTTTTTGTCCGTTTCCCAAAGAGTCAAATTCTCCGTTGAATCCTGCCGTTATTTCAGTTAAGATAGCCTCGATTTAGATGTAACCATCTGGCGCCACAACTCTTTTATCTCTATACAATAGAAAAGGTTTATATGTCGCAGTATGTGATTGGTATTGATGTGGGGGGTACAAACATCAAGCTTGGCGTTGTTAATCCCCGCGGTCAAGTTATTGCCCGAAGTTATTTATCTACAGACTCTTTGGTCTCTAGTAAAACACAATTAATTGCTGCATTGGCAGACACCATTAAGAATTTGGTTCGCCAGGCAAAATTACGTAAAGAGCAAATTGCCGGGGTGGGCATAGGCCTGCCTGGCCTTATTGACCATCGACGGGGAATAGTTACATTTTTACCCAATATTGCCGGCTGGAAGAATGTGCCTCTGGCGGAAATTTTGCATAAGCATACCGGATATAAGGTCTGTTTAGACAATGATGTAAAGCTAATCACCCTTGCTGAATGGACATTTGGGGCAGGGCGCGGTGTTTCAGATTTAATCTGTTTAACCTTGGGGACCGGGGTCGGTAGTGGCCTTATTTTAGATAATAAACTCTATCGGGGGTCCCATAATGCCGCTGGAGAATTAGGTCATGTGCCTTTAAATGAGCATGGGGCCGCGTGCAATTGCGGAGGCCTCGGGTGTTTGGAAACCTATGTGGGCAATCGTCGGTTATTAGCCCAAGCTAAAAGCCTGATGGGGCGCCAAATTTCGATAGAAGAAATGAATGCCCTGGCTAAAAAGAGAAATCCCCAAGCACTTCAGTTTTGGCATAATGCGGCCACGCATATCGGCAATGGTTTAGTCGGTGCTGTGAATTTATTAAATCCCAGTTTAATTATTTTTGGCGGGGGAGTTTCTAACAACCACGCCTTTTTATTTCCAACGATACGCAAGGTCATCCAGGCGCGGGCCATGTCCATCCAGGCGCGGGCTGTGCGTATTGTACGGGCCAAGCTTAAAGATGATGCCGGGATTATCGGCGCGTATGTCTTAGTCAATGGTGCTCATGCATAAATATTTATTATCATTGGCGGTATGTTTATTGATCGCGACGGGGTATTCCTGGGCAGAAAATAATGCTGCTCCTGCTGATGCTACGGATCCTGCCAATTTTAAGCTTAAATTTGAGCCTGCCAAAACCAGCGAACTCCAAGCCGATTCAGTTTCTTACGACCAGGCGAATAATAAAGCATCGGCGACAGGCAAGGTGGTTGTGATCAATGGCCCGACGACAATTACTGCAGATAAAATGGATTTGTACCGCGGCCAAGACCAGCGCGTTGAAGCCCAAGGCAATGTATACATTGATGCCCCTGATTTAAAAGCAGATGCCGAAAAAGCCCAATACAATTTAGACAATCAAACCGGGGAATTTACCAATGCCCGCGTTTTTCAAGGAATGTACCAGGCTAAGGGCCAAACCATTTCTAAGTTAAAAGAAAATCATCTGCAAATGCAAAATGGGTTTATGACCACTTGCGATTTGGATGTGCCGCATTTTTGTTTGTCAGCTCGGCAAATGGATATTTATCCCGGCGACCGCGCTGTGGCCCGCGGGGTTAAGATGTACCTGGGGCGAGTGCCTGTCATGTATATCCCCAAATATTCCCAAAGTTTAAATGATAAGCCGTGGTTCATTATTATCCCGGGTTATAAGAAAGATTTCGGTGCGTTTTTATTAACATCCATACGTACAAAAATTAATGAGAACGCCAAGTTAACCATTCACGCGGATTACCGGGAACGGAAAGATTTTGCATCCGGGTTTGATTATAAATATGATACTGCCCAGACGGGCAGCGGGATTATCCGTACGTATTACATGAATGAGCGGAATATTACCTCTAAACATCTTTGGCAAGAAAGACCTTCTCCGACGATTGAACGCGAACGTTACAAGGTGGAATGGCGCCATAAATGGAACCCGGACCCAGACACGCAAATTTTAACGCAGTATTACCGGGTAAGTGATTCCACATTTATAAAGGATTATTTTGAACGCCAATATCGTGCGGATCCTAGCACAAACACATATTTCTTATTAACACGTGTCATGCCCAAAGGGACATTGACTGCCCAGATTGATGCGAGTCGGGTTAATCGATTTGAGCGCGGGATTGAACGGTTACCAGAAGTTAAATATGATTTGAACAATCAACAGATAGGAGACTCCAGATTTTATTTTAAAACCACGGACACATTTTCGAATCTGACCCGTAAAGATTATCCTACGACCTACAGTCAAAAAACATTGCGTTTTGATACCAATAATGAACTGTCATATCCGACGAGAATTTCCTTTGTGGATTTTCGTCCCTATGTGGGAGAGCGTAATACCTATTATTCGAGGACGAACACCCTGGATCGCCAAAATGTGATCCGCAATGCATTTAGGGTGGGGACGGATTTAAGTACTAAGTTTTATCGCGTATGGAATGTGCAGAAGGATGTTTTTGGTGTAGCAATTAATGGTCTGCGCCATGTGATTACTCCAACGGTTGCATATTTGTATCAGCACCGTCCTACAGTTCCCTACACAACATTAAACCAGTTTGATGATATCGATGCTATTGATAAGGCCCATTCGATCGCTTTTGGTTTGGAAAATAAATTGCAAACCAAAAGAAAGGGGCAAGCCGTGGATTTAGTGCGGTTCTTGTTGACGTCTGATTTTTTGCTCAAGGAAGACCCGGGCAAACCAGGTTTTGGTCCTGTCAAAGGGGATATTGAATTTAAACCGAATAATTGGTTAACATTTAATGCCGACGCTGAATACGACCATAAGAATGATACGTTTACAACAGCTAATTTTGATGCCTATATTTCCAATGGGGAGAAGTGGTCCTTTGGTATTGGGGAACGCTATACGAAGGACGTTGATAATCAAATCACGACGGAATGGATGTATAAGCTTAATCCGAAATGGAAGTTTAGGATATATGAGAGGTTTCTAGCTAACACAGGACAATTGAAAGAAGAAGAATATGCCTTAACCCGTGATTTGCATGAATGGGAAATGGATTTGACCTACCGTCAAGAGCGCGGCAGTGGTTCCGAATTCCTAGTTGTGTTTAGGCTAAAAGCATTTCCAGATATGAATTTAGATTTATTAAGCACAGGGTTTAATCGTCCAAAAGCAGGGTCTCAAAGTTCAGAAGGGATATAATTGAAATGAAAATCGCAATTATCGGTACAGGGTATGTGGGTTTGGTGACAGGGGTTTGTTTATCGCACATTGGCCATCACGTCATATGTGTCGACAATAACCCGGAGAAAATCAAGGTCTTAAAAAAAGGGCAGATGCCAATTTATGAGCCCGGATTAGAAGAGCTGATGCATGACTGTGTACGTAAAAAGAGATTGTCTTTTAGTGGTTCAATAGGAGATGCTTCCAAGTGGGCTAGCGTGATCTTCATTGCCGTCGGGACCCCATCAAAGCCCAATGGGGATGCGGATTTGACCTATGTGGAAAATGTGGCGCGCCAAATTGCCCAGCATATGGATTCTTATAAATTAATCGTCGAGAAATCCACAGTCCCTGCGGAAACAGGTAAGAAAATTGCCCGCACCATTCAATTGAACTTGCCGCGCAAATTCAAGCAAGGGCATAAGGTATTGTTGGATTTTGATGTAGCCTCCAATCCGGAATTCCTCAAGGAAGGTTCAGCTGTTTATGATTTTATGAACCCTGACCGGGTTGTCATCGGGGTGGAATCGAAAAAAGCAGAAGAATTGCTCAAGGAAGTCTATAAGCCGCTTAAAACAAAGATTGTGGTGACAAATATTGCCACCGCGGAAATGATTAAACATGCGTCCAATTCCTTTTTAGCGACGAAGATTTCATTCATTAATGCCGTCAGTCAAATCTGCGACCGCGTTGGTGCAGATGTTATAAAGGTTGCGGAAGGTATGGGTTTTGATAAGCGTATTGGTCGGGCATTCTTAGATGCTGGGATTGGTTATGGCGGAAGCTGTTTTCCTAAAGATGTGGATGCTTTTGTGCGCTTGAGTGAGAAAAGCGGATATGATTTTCGTTTGCTTAAAGAAGTACGCCGCACCAATGAAGATCAACGTAAACATTTTGTTAAGACCATTGAAGACAATATGTGGAATATCAAGGACAAGACCATCGGTGTTTTAGGCATTGCCTTTAAGCCTAATACCGACGATATCCGTAATGCCCAATCATTATATATCATTGAGGATTTGCAAGCCGAAGGGGCGAAGATCCGCGCGTATGATCCTAAGGCCATGGAGCATGCCAAGCATATGCTTAAAGGTGTCAAGCTCTGCGCTGATCCGTATGAAACTGCGCAGGATTGCGATTGTTTGGTGATCTTAACGGAGTGGCCGGAATTTAAGGAAATTAATTTCAAGCAAATCCATGACAGTATGCGCCAGCCCATGATTTTCGACGGGCGCAATATGCTCGATGGGGAAAGTTTAACGGCCATGGGTTTTGAATATATCGGTATTGGCCGGGGAAAGGTATAAGCATGGCAAAGACTGTCGTCATCACGGGAGGGGCGGGTTTTATAGGTAGCCATTTGTGCGATTGGTTTATGGCGCGCAATTATCGTGTAATTGCCATCGACAACTTGGTCACCGGCAGTAAGAATAATATTGCTCATCTCGTTAAAAACAAGAATTTCAAATTTATTAAACACGATATTTGCAAACCTTTTACCGTGCCAGGCCCAGTGCATTATGTTTTAGATTTTGCCTCACCTGCCTCGCCCGTTGATTTTGCCAGGATTCCGTTAGAAATTATGGATGTGGGCTCCATTGGGGTTAAGCACTCGTTGGAATTGGCCAGAACGAAAAAGGCCACATTTTTAATGGCATCGACGTCGGAAGTGTATGGAGATCCGCTAGTACATCCGCAAAAAGAATCTTACTGGGGCAATGTCAATCCCATTGGCGTACGCAGCGTGTACGATGAATCGAAACGTTTTGCCGAAGCCCTGACCTTTGCCTATAAACGTGTGCATGGCGTGAATATCAAGGTGGCGCGCATTTTTAACACCTATGGCCCGCGCATGCAAATTAAAGATGGGCGTGTGGTCCCTAATTTTATTGACCAGATTTTAAATGATCAGCCTTTGACGATTTATGGCAATGGCAAACAAAGTCGTTCATTTTGCTATGTGGATGATTTAGTCGACGGGATTACGCGTTTGTTGCTTTCTAAACAAACGGGCCCAATGAATATCGGTAACCCTCGGGAATTTACTATTTTGCAGTTTGCCCAGTTAATTAAAAAAATCTATAATCCCAAAGCGAAACTGGTTTATAAACCCTTGCCTCAAGATGACCCTAAGCAGCGTCGGCCGGATATTTCGCTAGCTAAAAAAGAATTATCCTGGGAGCCCAAGATCCGTTTGGAAGAGGGGATTCGATACACCATGGAATATTTTGCACAAAGGAGAGCGTAAGTGTTGACCAAGGAAGAAATTATTGCCTTTGAGCAGGAGATTGCTGAGATTTTTGCCACTGGCGCGATCCGTGCCCCTGTGCATTTGCGTGCTGGACGGGAAGATGCGTTAATTAAGATTTTTAAGGATTTTAACATCAATGATGATGATTATATTTTTGGGTTTTGGGATTCCCATGAACTGGCGCTTTTAAAAGGCGTTCCCAAGGAAGAATTAAAACAGGCCATTGTCGAAGGGAAAAGCATTTCCTTAAGTTTTCCTAAGTATAAGGTTTTGTGTTCCGGCATTGTTGGTTCCTTGATGGGAACAGCAACAGGCGTGGCCTGGTCATTAAAGAAACAAGGCCGACCTGGGCGAGCATTTTTATTTTGTGGCGATATGTCGGCGGAAACAGGGATTTTTCATGAAGCTGTCAAGTATGCGTACAACTTTGACCTGCCGGCCATATTTGTCGTGGGCGACAATGGCGTCAGTGTGATGACCAATACCCGGGAAACCTGGGGTAGTCCTGATCCGTGGTTTAAAGGGACGCCGTACGTAAAGAATATTGTTTATTTTAAATACACCAATGGTTATCCGCATTCTGGCCTTGGCAAACTTATTAAATTCTAACCATGACTATGACAACAACCCAACTTAAATATTTTGATGAATTAAAACGCACCATGGAATGGTTAGCAACGCAACCCAAGGTTCAGTTTGTTGGGCAGACGGTTGCAGGCCCGGGAACATTTATGTTTCAGACCTTGCGCGATTGCCCGAAAGACCGCACCCTGGAAATGCCCATTAATGAAAGCTTTCAGATGCAATTTACGATCGGCATGGCGCTAGCCGGGCATATTCCTGTTTCTGTTTATCCGCGCCAGAATTTCTTGTTATTGGCAACAGCGGATATGGCCAATATGTTAGATAAGATACCGGAAATCTCCGACGGTAAATGGCCGGTTAAGGTGATTATCCGCGTTGCTACCGGCCCTGATGCGCCCGTGCATCCGGGACATCAGCATATCGGCAATTACGCGGATGCCTTTCGCAAAATGTTTAAGAATATTGAAATTGTGGAATTAAATAATGCCGAGGATATTTTCCCTGCATATAAAAACGCCTTAGAACGTCAAGACGGCAAATCCACCATGATTATCGAGCATGGCAATTTTTACAATGAAGAATATTATGCCAAGCGCATGATTTCAAGCGACTAACAGAAAGTCCGGATGAAGAATATTTTTATACCATCAGTGATTGTTAATTGGTGGACATTTTATCTTTTAAAATGGGGCATTGTCCCTCGTGCCGAACTGGTTATTAAAACATCTCCGGATCCGCTGAAGCTTTCCATGGACAGCTTGTCTTTACGAAAATCTATTAAAGTCCTTCGCAATTTTTTTAGGTTGGTTTTAAAAGGCGAATTCTCCTATCGAGCTAGTGATGCTGTAATGACGGTATATTCTCAACAAAAAACAAAGAGTAAAGAATACCCGTTTAATCTGTATGTGGTCGAACCTATTCGCAATGCCCTGGATTTTAATATTTCTTTTGCTGAGTCTGACCACGACAAATTCTTTCTGGTGTCGATTAATAATAACCGATTGTATGTGCGCAAAAACAATGTGTCGGACATGTTGATTATTAAAAGTACATTTATAGACCGTGAATACGATTTCTTAAATGAATACATCAAAGACGGCCAGGTGGTTGATGTGGGGGTTAATATTGGAGATACCGCAATCATGTTTGCACGCAAAGGTGCCCGTCGCGTATTAGGGTTTGAACCACATCCAAAGTTTTTTGCCCAGGCTACCCAAAATATTTATTTGAATCAATTGGAAGATACGGTATCGTTGCGTCCATATGGGCTGGGGGCTAAAGATATTACGGTGACGATGAAGGAAGATAGCAATTTGGGAGCTTCCGGTGCTTTTGGTTTAAAAGAATCCCCATTAGGGGATAAGATTACTATAAAAATTGCACCAATATCCGTCTTGATGGGTGAGATGGGGACGATTGATGTGCTAAAATTAGACTGCGAAGGGGCAGAGTTTGATATTATTGAGGCATTATCGACGGAGAATTTAAAGAGAATCCGTGTCATTGGTATGGAATACCATCGTGATCCACAGCCCATCATAGAAAAACTAGAGAAGAATGGTTTTCATGTGCATAAGATTAAAGAAACAAATCCACAGCTGGGCATTTTAAAAGCCGTATTAAATTAAATATGAATAAGAATTCTTCCATTTTAATCGTTGGACACAATGACAGCATTGATAATTCCTTGAGAGCTTATTTTTCTGCCAAAGGGTTTAGCCGTGTGGTCAGTAGCTTTCACAATCGCATCAATGTTTTAGATGGGGCATCATTAAAGCGGGCATTTGGCCGTTACAAATTTGAGTATGTATTTCTAGGCTCGATCCGTTCCGGAGGAATTGTGGCCAATCAAAAGCATCCGGCGGAATTTATTTATGAAAATTGCCAGGCACAAAACAATGTGATTCATTTAAGTTGGCAATCGAGTGTTAAAAAGCTTTTATATTTTTCAGGTTCTTGTGCCTATCCAAAAAATGCCAAACAACCGATCAAAGAACACTCTTTGTTAACAGGTTCTTTAGAAGAAACAAGTGAGGCGTATTCGGTTGCTAAAATTGCCGGCATCAAGATGTGCCAGGCCTATCGTCGGCAATATGGGTTTAATGCCATCGTTGCTGTTCCGGCCACATTGTATGGCCCAGGAAGTGATACCAATATTGAAACGGCCCATGTGATGGGGGCTTTGATTGCCAAATTTGCTCGTGCAGTTAAAAATAATGATGCCGAGGTCCCTGTTTGGGGTACTGGGAAAGCCCGACGAGAGTTTTTATACGCCGAGGATTTTGTGAAGGCGTGTTTAACGGTGATGGATCGCTACGACTCTGATGAGCTTATTAATATCGGGACTGGTTCGGATGTAACCATTAAAGAATTAGCGTTATTGATTAAGAAGATCAGCGGGTTTAAGGGAAAATTAGTTTTCGATACTTCAAAACCTGATGGCACCATGCGGAAATTGATGGATAATACACGGATTAAGAAATTGGGTTGGAAGCCGGTTGTTGATTTAAAAACCGGTGTTAAACAAATGTGGGAAGAATTTAATAAACATTGAGCCGGTGTTTGTAGGTGATGGGGGGTGTGAGGCCTGAAGGAATCTTGACCCACCCCATCAAGCAGGCGTAACAATTGAACATGGAGGATTAGATGAAAGTTTTAGTAACGGGAGCTGCAGGATATATTGGATCTGTGTTAACCCCAGCCTTATTAAACGCCGGTCATGACGTCGTAGCTTTAGATAATTTCATGTACAATCAAACATCCTTGCTTGATTGCTGCTATCATCCGAAACTCACCATTATCCGTGGTGATGTGCGCGATAAGAATTTGATGGCTAAATTAATGAAAACCACAGATGCGATCTTTCCCTTGGCCTGTTTAACAGGCGCTCCTTTATGTGCCAAAGATCCTGTAGGTGCGCAAACCATTTTACTAGATGCCATCACCGATATGTTGGCGATCAAATCCAAAGATCAGCGGGTGATATTTCCGACGACCAATAGTGGGTATGGGATAGGAGAGAAGGGCAAGCACTGCACCGAAGAAACACCTTTGCGTCCTATTTCGTTATATGGACGCTTGAAAGTTGATGCTGAGAAAGCCATTTTAGATGCAGGGGGCATCACCTTGCGTTTGGCAACGGCTTTTGGGGTATCTCCGCGCATGCGCCTGGATTTATTGGTCAATGATTTTACTTATCGTGCGGTCTATGACCGTTTTGTGGTGCTTTTTGAAGCGCATTTTAATCGCAATTATATTCATGTGCGTGATATTACAAAAGCCTTCTTACATAGCCTTGATTCTTTTGACAGGATGAAGAACCAACCTTATAATGTCGGCCTGAGTGATGCCTCGGCATTGGTGCCTACTTTGTACGTAGTATGACGCTCTACCTCGTGCGACA
>CAZHGK010000034.1:0-16590 GCA_964532095.1 uncultured Planctomycetales bacterium
ACCCGCGCCGAGAGCTTGAAAAGCTCTTGTCCTGACCGGGCTAGACGATGGGGTCAAGCGAAGTTGCTATTATATTAAAGATGTTGCTTTCGTCAACAAATTATTACGGGCTACTCTACTTCGTGTCCAACCACATGAGCGATTGAAGAAACTTTATCTCCGCTCTCTAAAGAAATTAATCGCACGCCAACGGCGCTACGTCCGGTTTCACGAATTTCAGATGGGGATGAACGCACCACCATTCCCTTTTTCGTTACCGCCATAATTTCATCATCGTCCATGGTGGTCATCACGCTTACAACCTTACCATTTTTGTCCGTGATCTTCACGTTGATAATCCCTTTGCCTGCGCGTGATTGCGTGCGGTAATCCGCAAAATCAGAACGCTTGGCATATCCTAATTCACAAACAGTTAAAAGCTTGGCTCCTGTTTTATCTACGTCTGGGGAAAATACGAGCATTCCGACGACATAATCGCCTTTATCTAAATTAATTCCACGTACGCCCTTGGCAGAACGGCCCATGTCGCGCAATTGCTTTTCCGGAAAACGCAAAGCAATCCCGTCATGTGTGGCAAGCAAAACATCTTCTTTCCCGTTGCTTAAGCCGGTGCCGATCAATTCATCGCCTTTTTCCAAACCAATGCCCACGATCCCACCTTTACGAGGATTACTAAATGCCGACAGTTTGGTTTTCTTAACTAGCCCCAATTTGGTGGCAAAGACCAGGTATTGATCTTCTCTAAATTCTTTGACGGCAATGATGGAAGAAATTTTTTCTTCCGGCTTAAATGACAACAAGTTTACAATGGCCTTGCCCTTGGCTGTTCGGGAGGCTGCTGGAATTTCATACACCTTAAGCCATCGCATGGTCCCGGTATTAGAAAAAATCAACAAGTGATCTTTGGAAGAGGCAACAAACATGCGCTCAACAAAATCTTCTTCCGCCGTTGTCATGGCCGTCACCCCCTTGCCGCCGCGTTTTTGCGAACGGTAAGAATCGACGGACAAGCGCTTGATGTATCCTTTGTTGCTAATGGTAATTGCCATGTCCTCGTCGGCAATGAGATCTTCCACTTCTATGTCTTCTGCCTTGGCAGCTATTTCCGTGCGGCGCTCATCCGCATATTTCTTTTTAATTTCTGCCAATTCTTCCTTGATGATGGCATCAACTCGACGCTCTGAAGCCAAAATATCGCGGTAGTTTTCAATATCCTTGAGCAATTGCTGGTATTCTGCCTCAATTTTATCACGCTCCAAAGCTGCTAGGCGTTGCAATTGCATTTCCAAAATGGCCTGGGCCTGCACTTCGGATAATTCAAATTTCTTAATTAATGCTTCTTTGGCATCTGCTGTTGTTTTAGACGCGCGAATGGTCTTGATGATTTCATCTAAATGTTTAAAGGCAATTTTTAAACCTTCTAAAATATGCGCCCGGCGCAAAGCTTTGTCCAAATCGAACTGAGTCCGACGACGGATCACAACGCGGCGATGCGCGATATAATGCTGCATCAATTGCTTAAGAGTCAGAACGCGAGGGGATTTATTAACTAACGCTAGATTGATAATCCCAAAGGTCACTTCCATTTGGGTGTGCTTGTACAAATAATTCAAAACAATATTTGCGTCAACATCACGGCGCAGTTCAATCACCACGCGAATCCCGTCTTTATCCGATTCATCGCGGATATCGGTAATCCCGTCGACACTTTTATTTTGCACCAAATCCGCAATGGCAAGGATCAGGTTTGCTTTATTTACTTGATAAGGAAGCTCGGTGATAATAATGGCTTCCTTGTTGCTTTTTTGTTGTTCAATATTAGAACGCGCCCGAATGATCAGCTTGCCGCGGCCTGTGTTGTAGGCGCTGACAATTCCTTCCTTCCCGCAAATAATTCCTGCGGTTGGAAAATCCGGTCCTTTGACAAATTTCATCAAATCCTTGACCGTTGCTTCTGGATTATCCAGGACATGGACGATCCCGTCGATAACTTCCCCTAAATTGTGCGGAGGCATATTCGTTGCCATCCCGACTGCAATCCCGGATGAACCATTCGCTAGCAAGTTGGGCACCATGCCTGGCAAGATATCTGGTTCTTCTTCGGAACCATCGAAGTTAGGGCTAAAATCCACGGTTTCTTTTTCGATATCGTCCATCATAAATTCAGACACCGACGCCATGCGCGCTTCAGTATAACGCATCGCTGCCGCAGCATCTCCGTCGATAGAACCAAAGTTCCCTTGACCGTCAATTAAAGGATATCGTAAGGAAAAGTGTTGTACCATGCGCACCATGGTGTCATAAACAGCAGTATCCCCGTGGGGATGGTACTTACCTAAAACTTCCCCGACAATACGGGCGCTTTTTTTGTAGGGCTTATTGTGTTCCAAATTTAAATTCTTCATCGCATATAAAATACGGCGGTGCACGGGCTTGAGCCCATCACGGACATCGGGAAGCGCGCGGCCAACAATAACCGACATGGAATAGGAAAGATAGGAATTTTTCATTTCCTCTTCGATATACACCGGGATGATTTTTTCTTTTTTATTTAAATCGCGAGACATTGTTTAAGCCTTTCTAAAAATTTCTATATGTCTAAGTTTTTCACTTCGTGGGCATAGCTCTCAATAAACTGCCGGCGGGGCTCAACTTCATCCCCCATAAGCATGGCAAAGGTCTTGTCCACTTCAACGGCATCTTCTAGGGTTACTTTTAAAATGGTACGCCGGCCCGGGTCCATGGTGGTGTCCCACAATTGCTGGGGATTCATTTCCCCAAGACCTTTGTAACGTTGCACATGCATGCCCTTTTTGGCTGATTCACGGACATATTTTAAGATGTCGGATACCGACATGAGTTCTGTTTTATTTTTCTCATCCTCGACGACAAATAGCGGTCTTAGCTCCACCTTGGGCTTGGACTTTTCCTTTTTGTCTTGGGCCAAAAGCACCTGCTCTTCAATGGTGCGGTGATAGTCTTGCAAAAACAAATCGAATTTGTCCAGCTTCTCTTGAACAGCTTCGAGATCTTCGGACTCAAATACTTCGATATATTGTGTTTCTGTATCGTTTTTGGTTAACTCTGCCAGTTCCTTATCGTCGAACACATATTCTTCTTTTCCTGCAACCTTCGCCACATAGCGGGGCATTTTTTTCTTTTTAGCATCATATTTTTCAATATAGTCGCTAAAATCAACGCCTCGGCGCTTTAGGCGTTCCACAATGCGTTCAGCCTCCACAAGGGCTTGTAAAATTTCTTTAAGCTGGGCTGGGGTATAAAGCTTTTTCCCCTCGAGTTTGGTCAGTTTAATCCCGTCACCACCCAAATCTAAAATCAGATCATTCATTTCTTTTTCAGTTTGAATATACTCTTCTCGCTTGCCGCGGGTGACCTTATATAAAGGAGGTTGGGCAATATAGACAAACCCGCCTTCCACCAATTGTGGCATTTGACGGTACAATAAGGTCAAAATAAGGGTACGAATGTGTGAACCGTCGACATCCGCGTCACACATTAATATCAATTTATGGTAACGCAATTTTTCAATATTAAAATCCTCGCCCACGCCAGCTCCTAGGGCTGTGATAATGGTGCGAATTTCATCATTGGAAAGAATTTTATCCAAACGTGATTTTTCCACGTTTAAAATTTTACCCTTAAGGGGCAAAATAGCTTGAAAGGCGCGGTCACGGCCTTGTTTCGCAGAACCACCGGCGGAATCCCCTTCCACCAGATACAACTCGCACATGGACGGATCTTTTTCTGAACAGTCTGCCAATTTTCCTGGTAAACCTCCAGAATCTAAGGCGCCTTTTCGGCGGGTAAGTTCGCGGGCCTTGCGAGCTGCTTCACGGGCGCGTGCAGCCAAAATAACCTTATCAATAATTTTATTTGCTACCGACGGGTTTTCTTCAAAAAAACGGGTAAGCGCTTCAAGGGTCATGGACCCGACAAGCCCGTCGACTTCAGAGTTTCCTAATTTGGTTTTGGTCTGTCCTTCAAATTGAGGAAACGGAATTTTAATAGAAATAACTGCGACCAGGCCTTCGCGGGTATCATCCCCGGCAATGCCGATGCCGTCTTTTTCTTTTAATAAATTCTTAGCCTTCGCATAATTATTAACAGCGCGTGTTAATGCAGAACGAAACCCGGACAGGTGAGTACCGCCCTCAATGGTATTAATGCTATTCGCATATGAAAATACGGTTTCATTGTAGCTGTCGTTATACTGCATGGCGATTTCAACAGCGATATTGTCTTTTTCTTTTTCAAAATAAAAAACCTTGCTGTGCAAAGGAGTTTTATTCTGGGAAAGATGCTCAACAAAGGAAATAATCCCGCCTTTAAATAAAAACAAGGATTCCTTGGGCTTATCCCCACGGTTATCAATGAGCTTAATGGAAACGCCTTTATTTAAGAATGCCAATTCACGTAAGCGCTTGGCTAAAATATCGTAAGAAAAGGTGTGAGTTTCTTTGAAAATGGTGCGGTCGGGTTTAAATGTAACCTTGGTCCCATTGCTTTTAATATTACCGATTTTGGTTAGCTTGCCGACGGTCTTGCCGCGCTCAAAGCGCATATGATAAATTCCACCGTCACGTTTGACTTCCACTTCAAACCATTCAGAAAGGGCGTTAACACAGCTAATCCCGACCCCGTGCAAACCACCGGAAACCTTATAGGTATCTTTATCGAATTTCCCGCCGGCGTGCAATGTGGTTAAAACTACTTCCACAGCGGGTTTTTTTTCGGTTTTGTGCATGTCGACCGGAATCCCCCGGCCATTGTCCACGACGGAAATGCTTTCATCAGGATTAATGATTGCTTCGATATTTGTACAGTATCCTGCCAACGCTTCATCGATGGAATTGTCCACTGCTTCGTAAACCAAATGGTGCAGCCCTCGGGAAAATGTGTCCCCGATATACATGGCTGGACGCATGCGGACTGCGTCTAAACCTTCAAGGACTTGAATATTATCTGCATTATATTTTGCCATACCCTACGCTTCTCCCTCTGTATTTTAAGTCTGTGCCACCTTCCAACGGATTTCTGTAATCTGCGGAAAATGTTGCTTCATCGCTTCAATTAATGATTGTTTGCGGCTGTGCAAGTGTAACATCCTCGCACTTGAATCCACATTCACATACAAAACACCCTGTTTTATATCGATGGGCCTTGAGCCGCTACCTGCCACCCTATTCCATGTTTCCACCAAGGATGGGGATACCGCGCGTTTTTGCGCTAAATCACCAATAACGTGGCCAATAATATCTTTAATGGTATCCATGTGGCAATAAAAATTTTTTTATTTTTTCTACAGGCGCATCGGTAATGCCAGGTACAAGTAATTATTTAATCTCATCACACAGGGCTTGTCCGACCCTAAAAACTCTAATTCCACATGCGAAGCGCTAATATTTTTTAGCATATCAATAAAAAATTGAGGATTAAAGCCCACCATTAATTCTTGATGGCCGTATTCTACAGTTACTTCTTCGCGGGATTCGCCAACATCCGGAGTTGACTTGGAAATCACCAACTTGTCTTTGAAAATTTCAAATTTAATTGCTTGAAAATCCGGGGTGGATAAAAGATTTGCCCGACGGATCGCCGCTAATAAATCCTGGGTTGGCACTTTGACTTTTTGGGGAATTTCTTTAGGGATTACTTGTTTATAGTTTGGAAATTCTCCTTCAATAATCCGTGTGGCAATTAAAACTCCGTCGATATTAAATAAAACTTGGTTACTGCCAAAAACAATTGAACATTGTCCACTATCGTTTAAGTTACGGGCAATTTCATTAATGGCTTTAATAGGGATAATAATTTGGATTTCTTTGGAAATACTTTGAACCAATTTCATTTCAATTTTTGCTAAACGTCTACCATCCGTTGCTACCATCCGGGCTGTATCCCCGCTTGCTTCAAATAAAATACCATTTAACACATATCGTGATTCTTCATAAGAAACCGCAAACGCAGTTAAGCGGATCATTTCTTTTAAATCGCTTTGTTTAATAATTGCTGCGTCTTTGTCTTTAAATTCCGGAAATTTTGGAAACTCTTCCTTTGGTAAGCCATTTAACTTAAAACGGCAATTAACCCCTTCAATTTCTACCTGATTATTCTTACGCGCGTAAACAACCACATCACCAGGAGGCAATTCCCGCACAATATCGCTAAATTTCTTTGCTGGGACAGTAATTGCCCCTTGTTCAAGGATATTCACAGCTAATTCACAGGATATACCAATATCCAAATCTGTAGTATTTAACTTCAAAGAGGATTCTTTAGACTCCAAAAGCATGTTGCTTAATATAGGAAGGGTTGTTTTGGGGGAGACAATGTTTCCTACAGTTTGAATTCCTTTTAAAAGTTCATCCTTATGCATTTTTATTTTCATACACATCCTCGTTACTTCTTTTAATTAATTTATGAAAAACAATCAGTCGTCTTATTAGTATGTCCTGTGGATATTTTGAAGTACAATCAAAAACCCAGTATTTTCAACAACTTACAATATACACACCTGTGGATAACTACGGTATAACTTTTTAGACTTACGCACAGTTGTACACGCACGAACAATCATTGTAATAAATTTTCAGTTAAATATTCAATAGTTTTTTTTAATTCCGCATCTGTTGCTAATAAAGTATCTATTTTTCGACAGGCATGCAAAATGGTTGTATGGTCTTTTCCGCCAAAGGCGCCCCCCAGCTCGGGCAAGGAATGGGACGTTAATTTTCGAGATAAATACATGGCGATTTGACGAGGCATAACCACTTGCTTTTGGCGACGCTTCGTTTTTAAATCAGCAACGGTCATTCGAAAATGCACGGCAACTTCCTTTTGAACCATGTCTACACTAATAACCTTGGTGGTTTCCTTAACCATATCTTTTAAAACTTGTTTGGCAACGCTTAAGGTAATAGGCTTTTCGTCCAATAACGCATAGGCAACAACACGGATGAGAGCTCCCTCGAGTTCGCGGATGTTGGTTTTAATTTCTGTTGCGATAAAGGTAATAACTTCATCAGGAACATGGACAGATTCTAATTCTAATTTTTTTCGCAAGATGGCGGCACGGGTTTCATAATCAGGCGGCTGGATGTCGGTAATAAGACCCCAGGCAAAACGAGAAACCAGGCGCGCTTCCAAGTTGGCGATTTCTTGCGGTGGACGGTCAGAGCAAATGATAATTTGTTTGCGGGAATCATGCAAGGCGTTAAAGGTATGAAAAAATTCTTCCTGGGTGGATTCTTTCCCGGCGATAAAATGAATATCATCAATAACAAGCACGTCGATGGTGCGGTATTTTTGGCGAAAGCTTTCTGCTGACCGGTGACGGATGGAATTAATTAATTCATTGGTGAACTGTTCGGATGAGGTGTAATGCACCTTAAGTCCGGGATGATTTTTCTGGGCTTGCTGGGTAATGGCATGCATCAAATGCGTTTTTCCTAAACCGACAGGACCATAGATGAAAAGTGGATTGTAGGCCTTGCCAGGATTATCAGCAACAGCCTGGGCTGCGGCAAAAGCAAAACGGTTAGATGGTCCGACCACAAAATTTTCAAAAGAGAAGCGCGGATTTAAATGCGACGGTTTGGATGCCGGGGCAAAATTTTTCTCCAACGCCTGTAACTTTGCAGGAACAGTTTTTAAAGAAGAATCCGCATTGATTTCAAATTCTACCGTGATGGCGGACCCTCCCTCTGTCCGCAAAGATTTTTCAATGATGGATGAGTAATGTTCAATAATCCAGTTTTTGAAAAACTCGTCGGGTGCTTGTAGGCAGAGGGTGTTGGCTTCGCGGCTTACGGCTTTAAGGCTGCCGAACCAGGTTTCGTATGAGCTGACGCCCACGGCGTCTTTTATTGGGTTTTGAGCGTTGGTCCAAGCGGTTATTGCGTCCATGTCTCGAGGGAGATATTCACAACTGTGGATAACTTGTGTATGGTTAAAATGTGTTTGGCATTATAACAAAGGAAGATTCGTTTGCAACCATTTTGTTTTCAGGATGTTTAGATCGTCGAGAAGCAACTGATTTTAACTCGAACACCCGGCATATTCCTTCCTTGCCAACCCCCCTAACCCCCACAACACATGCACGTCGCTTGTTTGGCGGGGAGGTTTGTGGTTAGAAGCTGTATGTCGGATTAGGGGAAGCATGTGGTGGGGGCTGTTGGCATCGTCAGGAACATGCCTAAGGGTGTTCTTTTAAAATCCTATTTATATCGAGGAGAAATAGATGCGGGAAAGCTTGAGCCGGTGTTGTGGAGCCGAACAATCAGACGTTTTTTGCCAAAAGTTTACGAAGGCTTACAGTCTTGGGTGTAGCGACCCGCTTTATTGGAGCGTTCTTTGCTTACTGGTTTTCTCACACCCAAGCTGTAAACTGAAGTAAACGGCAAAAATACGTCGTGAGGCGGAACAATACCGGACAAGATTTACAGGCATATGTCTAGACGAGCACTCTCCGGGCAAAGTAAATGCCAAAAAATTTGATGCCAATGAAAGGCGAAATCACCTCGACCGTAAGCTTACAATTAGCGACGAAAGATATTGAATTTAAAGGACTTGACTGCTGGGCTTATCGTGCTATAATTTCCGAACTATGAAAAAGCATTTAAAAACACCAACTAACATCGTCGGAAAAAGAAAGCACGGATTTCGTAAACGCATGGCGACCGCTGACGGTCGTGACGTGTTACAACGCCGTCGCGCCAAGGGCCGCAAACGTTTAATCCCATAAATAGCGATTTAGCTTTTTGGGCACATAAATGAAAACCCTTTTGTTGTGGGCAATTAAGACGTATCAAGGAATGATCCGATTATTCCCGGTCAATCCATGCCGTTTTTATCCTTCTTGTTCCACATACGCTTGCCAGGCCATTGAACAATACGGCCCAGCCAAAGGTTTATTTATGGCTGTTAAACGTATTTTTCGCTGCAGTCCCCTGTCCCCTGGCGGCTACGACCCCGTGAAATAAAATCTATGGATAAAAATTTTTTTACAGCCATTCTTCTCTCTCTATGCGTTTTGTTTACCTATGATACTATTTTTGTGGCTCCAAAGCGCGCAGAAATGTTAAAAAAGTCACAAGCAACTGCAGTACAAGGCGTTACAAAAGAATCACCACAATCCGCACAAGTAACAACAACAGCCCCCACAACAACACAAATCTCCACTTTTAATTACGATGACCTGAAAGAAATCGGTGTCGAGAACCAAAATGTTGCGATAAAATCAACATCAATGGGCGGCATGCTCCACTTTCCATCAGTTAAGGGTTCAAAACATCCGTTGCCCCTTGTTGAAATGTTTCACATGGCAGGTCAGGACAATAAAAACTTTGTTTATACGAAGCAAGACAACAACAGTCAATTTTTGTTTCAGAATGGAAACTCAGGCATAAAGAAGACATATAAGGCTAATGCTGACGGGTCCTTTTTAATCAGAATGGAAACTCAGGCGGAAGGGAACATCGATCTTTTTACGATAGACATTTCCACTCTGGCACAAATGAATAACAGAGAAGCTATTTTGGACGAACTTTCTTTTAAAACAGACAGCAAGGTAACGCGTAAGAGCGGACTGTCTAAATTTTCGTCCAAAGATAGCAAGCAGATTTTAGGATCAGTTGCCTGGGTGGGATTTAGAGATCATTACAATGCCTTGGTTTTAAAACCTGAATTTGCGACAAAAGGCATTGAGATGAAACAAGATACAGAAAAACGCCTGATTGTTTCCATATTACCAGAAAGTAAAAATGCCACAGCTGTGTATGAGTTTTCCATGTATGTGGGTCCCCAAGATGTGGGGGGAATGAAAAAATTCGGCAAAGGCTTTGAAGAAGCAATTGCTTTTAGTAATTTTGCGCCTATCGACTGGGTAGCCAAGGGGATATATTTTACAATTCCTTTCTTGCAAAGCATTATTAAAAGCTGGGGATTTTCCATTATCTTAATTAGCTTGATGATTTACGGAATTACATATCCACTGACCTTTAAAAGCATGATGTCTATGCGAAAGATGCAAGAAGTCCAGCCAAAAGTAAAGGCGCTGCAAGAGAAATACAAAAGCGACCCACAGAAACTCAATGCGGAAATTATGGATATTTACCGTCGAGAAAAGGTAAATCCTTTGGGCGGCTGCTTGCCGTTTTTAGCCCAAATGCCCATATTTATTGCGCTATACCAGGTTTTGTGGCGGGCGTATTATTTTCAAGGGAAAAGCTTCTTATGGATTAAAGACTTAGCACAGCCAGACCGCTTATTTATTTTACCTTTTAGCTTGCCTTTTTTAGGACAAGACTTTAATATATTACCTATATTAATGGCCTGCGTTATGTTTGCGCAACAAAAACTATCCGCAAAAAACATGGTCGTCACAGACGAAACCCAGGCAATGCAGCAAAAGGTAATGACAATATTTTTCCCAATATTCATTGGGTTTATCTTTTATAAGTTTGCCAGCGCACTTTCTTTGTACTTTACTGTTTTTTATCTTTTGTCAACGTTGACACAATGGAAACTAGCAAAGATTACCAAAAGGTAGCATATGGCTCAGAATGGAAACTACAGAGAATTTGAAGGAAAAACCACGGAAGAAGCTATTGCCAAGGCAGAAACAACTTTAAAGGTTCCAAGAATCAGAATGGAAATTAAAATTGTTTGTGAAGAAAAGAAGGGGCTTTTTGGCATGCCCGGTGCCAAGCTTGCAAAGATTAAGGCAGCTATAAAAAACTAACTCGTTTCACGTGGAACTGAATATGTCCAAGATTATTGTCATATGCAATCAAAAGGGAGGAACAGGCAAAACAACCACCACGGTTAACTTGTCTTCCACTCTGGCAAGCATGGGCAAAAAAGTTTTAATCGTAGACATGGATCCTCAGGGTAATTCTACAAGCGGGGTAGGGGTTAATAAAAATAGCATAACAGCTTCGGTTTACGATGTGCTTGTTCATAAAACAGGCATAACAGAGGCTATTCACAAGACAGAATTTCAAAATCTTTCAGTCATTCCCTGCAATATCAACCTAACAGGAGCAGAAATAGAGCTTGTTGGGGCTTTGTCCAGAGAAACACGCCTTAAAAAAGCTATTGATCAAATCAAGTCTCAGTACGATTATATTTTTATTGATTCTCCGCCATCCCTGGGTCTTTTGACCTTAAACGCTTTGGTAGCAGCAGATTCCATTCTGATTCCGATCCAATGTGAGTTCTATGCATTAGAAGGCGTTTCTCAGCTTTTAAATACAGTTGAGCTGGTTAGAGATGGGCTAAATCAGCAACTTGCCATTGAAGGGGTTTTGATGACAATGGCGGATTTCAGGACCAATCTTACCAACGAAGTGATTAATGAGATTAAGAATTACTTTAAAGAGAAAATATTTGCAGCCATCATTCCAAGAAACATTCGTTTAAGCGAAGCACCAAGTTTTGGCAAGCCGATTAATTACTATGATCCCACATCAGCCGGGGCGATTAAATATAAAGAATTGGCTGAAGAATTTTTAGGTCGACAAGTAGCAGCACAGTCGCAAATTGTTGATAATAAATAGCTTACATAATTTAATTCCGTTCATTGATATTAAATTGTTTTGATATTTTATTGTTTCGAGCTAGATGTTGAGCAGAAAATTATCTAGTTTTATAAAGAAACGATGTGGTAAAGCTTGACCCACCCCATCAAGTTGGCAAACACAGACGAAAAATTTTTAAAGACAGACATATCAATAGAAAATTTATAAAAGGATTTCAGAATGGAAAATAAAGTATTAGGCAAAGGATTGTCAGCATTGATTCCAGAACGGAAAGAAGTTTCCATTCTGGAAAATCCTAAGGAAACATCTGTTAATTTTATCAAAACATCCCTGATAAAAGACAATTCTTTACAGCCCCGCCAAAACTATGATGAATCTAAATTGGCAGATTTAATGGCATCCATTAAAGAAAAAGGGGTTTTGCAGCCAATTTTGGTGCGCAATGCTGGAGCAGGCTATGAAGTTGTAGCCGGAGAACGCCGCCTGCGCGCAGCACGTGCCCTGGGTCTCGAACAAGTTCCTGTGATTGTCAAAGCAGTGACTGATAAAGAGGCTCTGGTTTTAGCCCTGGTTGAAAATATCCAGCGTGAAGAATTAAACCCCATTGAAGAAGCTCAAGGGTTTAAACGTTTAATCGAAGAATTTCATTATACCCAAGAAGATGTGGCCCAAGCCATTGGCAAGGACCGCACAACAGTTACAAATTTATTACGTTTACTGCGCCTGCCACAAGAGGTGGCAACACTTGTTCTCGACGGAAAAGTATCCATGGGGCATGCCCGTGCGCTTTTGTCACTGCCAACAGCGACGGAACAAATCAGTCTCGCTCATGACATTGTTGCTAAAGGATTATCTGTTCGCCAGGTTGAAAGCCTGGTTAAAAAGAATTCCTCGACGGAAGAAACAGTTGCCAAGATAAACCCAAAGCAGCGCGACATTCAAATCTTAGAAGAAGAATTGCAACGCACGCTAGGGACCAAGGTCACTGTTGCCGACAAGGGCAATAAAGGAACTCTGACAATTGCGTACTATTCGCTGGACGATCTGGATAGAATCTTAAACATTTTACGGAAATAAATATGGCAAAAGAAATTGAATCGGTTTTGGTTTTAGTTAAACCCGACGGCATGCTCCGAGGGATTGCCGGCGATGTGATGGGCGTTTTTGTTAATAATCGTCTTAAAATGGTGGGCATTAAGCTGGTCCAAGTTTCACGGCCTCTGGCCCAAAAACATTACGGCCATTTAAAAGAACAATTCTTTTTCGCAGAAATTGTAGATTATCTCATGGGAAGCTTGCACCAAGGGGCCCCGGTTTTAGCCATGGTTTTTGTTGGGCAAGACGCCATTAAAAGATGCCGGGAAATTGCAGGGGCAACAAACCCTGAACAGGCTCACCCCCGATCCGTCAGAGGCAAATGGGGAAGAGTTACCACAAAAGGCGTATTTGAAAATTTAGTGCATGTCTCCTCGGACAATAAAGAAGCCCAGAGAGAAATTGCACTGTGGTTTAATAAAAATGAATTGTTAAAATAAGAGAGCAGGGGAATTCATGATTACAGGAATGACCGGTTTTGGGGCCAGCGATATTGCGGCTGGGAAAATCAAAGGAATTATCGAAATAAAAACAGTTAATCACCGCTATTTGGATTTGGCGTTTTATTTGCCCGTCGGATTTTCTTCGTTTGAAGAAAAAATTCAAAAGATAGTTGCGCAGAGCATTAAGCGTGGACGCATCACCATTGCTGTTAAAATTACAGAAAAGCCTCACACCGTCATCACCGTGCATAAGGAAGCGGTGACCCGATATTTGAATTTTGCAGCGGAATTATCAAGAACATATCGCCTTAAGAATGATTTAAGTGTTTCAGACGTGATGCGTTTGCCCGGGGTGGTGGAAGCCAAGGAAGTGTTTGTGCAAGCGGCAGATATGTGGCCTGCCGTCGAAAAAGGCCTGCACAAGGCCGTTAAATCCGTTGTCTTGATGCGTTGCCGCGAAGGCAAGGCTATTTATGCAGACATTAATGATAAATTAAAGAAAATGAGAGAACAAATCGGAATTATTAAATCCCGCTCGTCATTTTTATTAAAAGAAAAGAAACAAACAGCCAGCCCAGAAGAATTTTCGTCATTTCAAAAGAGCAATGATATTAATGAAGAGCTGGCACGTCTAGCCCATTATATCGACGAAGCAAAAGCATTATTGCAAGCCAAGGATGGTTCGGGTAAAAAGATGGATTTTATTGCCCAGGAAATGCAAAGAGAAACCAATACCATCGGGTCAAAGGTGCAAGATAAATTAGTTGCAGGCGCTGTGATTGCTTTAAAAAGTAAGGTTGAGAAAATTAGGGAACAAGCCAATAATGTTGAATAACCAGGGACGATTTGTCATCATCTCAGGGCCGTCAGGATCGGGCAAGACAACGCTGCACAAAATGCTTTTAGAAAGCCCACGCCTTAAGGGCAAGCTGGTTAAATCCATTTCAGCGACGACAAGACACAAGCGTACAGGCGAACGCCACGGACGGGATTATTTGTTTCTGACTCCTGCGATGTTTGAAAACCGCCTTGCCAAGAAATACTTCCTGGAATGGGAAAAAGTTTTTGATAATTATTACGGCACTCCAAAAGTCAGGGCCCTTAATTTATTAAAAAAAGGCAAACACGTCTTGTTGTGCATTGACGTGAAAGGGGCACGCACGGTATGCAGCCAGTACCCCAAGGCACTTAAGATTTTTATTAAAACACCAACGTTATCGGTGCTGGAAGACCGTCTTAAAAAGAGAGCTTCTGAAACATCGGAGAATTTAAAATTACGTTTAGGCATTGCGCGGCAAGAATTAAAAGAAGCAAAGAAGTACGATCATGTGATTATCAATGCCCGGCTTGACCAGGCGGCTAGGGACTTGGAAAAACTGGTTTGTCAGGAGTTAGGGCTAGAAGGTTGACAACCGACCGGCATTATGTTATAAAAATCGTTTTCCTTTGAAGCAAAACTAATAGGAGTGTAAATACCATGGCGTATCAACCGATCCAAGAACTTTTACCCAGATGCAACGGCAGTATCTATCGTTTAGTGCGTGTGGCTTCTTTGCGCGCATTGGAAATTTCTTTAACAGGAACAAGCTTGATTAATAAGCCATCGTCACAGAAATCAGCGACGATCGCCTTGGAAGAAATTCGTGCTGGCAAGGTCTATGACAAGGTCATGGATGATATGCCAAAGAAAAAAGCAAAATAACTCATGGCTAAACGCATTGTCCTAGGGGTATGTGCAAGCATTGCAGCGTATAAGGCTTGCGATATCGCGCGGCGCTTGATGGATCAAGGGGCGACCGTGGACGTGATTTTAACGCCAGAGGCCAGCCAATTTGTGACAGCGCTCACATTTGCCACCTTGACAGGTCGTCCTGTTTATGGGGAAATGTTTGATCACCATTCATGGCGGATGCCACATATTGAATTGGCAAAGGCCGCGGATGCGTTATTGATTGCACCAGCTACGGCAAATGTGATTGGCAAGATGGCCAACGGTTTAGCAGACGATGTGTTAACGACCCTGGTTTTGACGACGAGAGCCCCGATTTTTATTGCCCCTGCGATGAATGATGAAATGTATGCGAATGCCGTTGTCGTGGACAATTGCGCGAAATTAAAAAAGCACGGGGTTAAATTTATTGAACCGACCAAGGGCCAATTGGCTTGCGGGGTTATAGGCATCGGACATTTGGCAGATGTAGAAGACATTGTGAAAACAGTGTTAAGGTGAATGTTTTGTTTTTAATGGCGACGTAGCCAAGTGGTAAGGCAGTGGTCTGCAAAACCGCTATTCATCGGTTCGATTCCGATCGTCGCCTCCAAGTTTGATAAAAACAGGGACGATGTGCATGGCAAATCATCGAAAAACCATAGCCATTGTTGATTCAGACTTGTGGTATTTAGTTGGATTAATTGCCTCCGACGGCTGTTTAAGTAATGATGCAAGGCATGTAAGTATTACAGCGAAAGATTTTCAGTTCATTGAAAAAATACAGAAGCGCCTTGGCCTAGACATTAAAATAGGTATCAAAAATAGGGCTAGGAAAAACGAGGCATACCACTTACAAATTTCCAACAAGAACTTTTATGAGTTTTTGTTGAAAATAGGATTGATGCCGAATAAATCTTTAGTTCTGGCGGAAATTAAAGTTCCGGATGAAAGGTTTTTTGATTTCCTTAGAGGAGTAATTGATGGGGACGGCAATATACGTAAGTGGACGCATTCATTAAATAAAAATGAACAATGGAGTTTGCGAATATATTCTTGTTCAGAGAAATTTGCCGAATGGCTATACCAAGAGATTGAGAAGACATTTTGTATCAAAGGATGTATTCATCGTCAGAAAAGCAGCGGGACGAGATCAGATATGTTCATTTTGAAATATGGGAAGCTTGCTGCGAAGGCAATATTGAATAAATGTTATTATGAGAACGCCCTATCTTTAGATAGAAAAGCAAGCTTAGCACAGGAATGTTGTTTATCTAGTTCGGGTTGGAAAAGAGCAAGAGAAGTTTTTTTGAATTGATATTTTTTTGGGCGGGTGGCGGAACTGGTATACGCGCAGGACTTAAAATCCTGTGGCCGTAAGGTCGTGAGGGTTCAAGTCCCTCCCCGCCCACTATCTTTTTTGGACTCGTAGCTCAGTTTGGTTAGAGCACTTCCTTGACATGGAAGGGGTCACAAGTTCGAGTCTTGTCGAGTCCACCATTTTTACGAAGTAAAAATGTCCCGAGTTTTGCGGAAGTTCAATTGAGAAAAACGAGGGACAACAACTCGCATGTGGTATGTTTACATTTTAAAATGTTCGGATAGTTCGTACTATACAGGCGTTACAAACGACATAGATAAAAGATTAAAGAAACATAATGCTGGCGGAGCATCCGGGTACACTAAGACAAGAAGACGAGTAGAACTACAATATTTTGAAAAATTGGCAGATAAGAAATTAGCCCTAAAAATAGAATTAGAAATAAAACAACGGGATGCCACA
>CAZHGK010000035.1:0-4265 GCA_964532095.1 uncultured Planctomycetales bacterium
TGATACTCATATCCAAAATGTGGAAACCCAAAGATCAAATCTTGAACTTCAACTTAAGCAATGGACCATTACCCATAATCTTATTGCTGGCCAATCAGGCGAGAATTTAACAAAGACGGTTATTGCTTCCTTGCCGTGGGAGAAGGAATTAAAACCCATTGATTCAAGTAAGGTTAACGAGTGGATGGCGGCTCTTGATAGCAAGGATAGTCCAGACCCGGTGATCAGGGAAGCATTCGTTTCCGCAGATATCGCAGAAAAATCACTAAAGTTACAAGGTTTATCCTATTTACCAACTGCTAATCTCACTGGCGTTGATAATAACAAGAATGTTTCAGCGGGTAGTTCGCCGTTAGGTCTTTCTCCAAATGAAGGGGATTTGCGGACTTCAGGCATACAGCCAGGATTAAATGCGCATCTATCGGGCACCGTGGATCTGGTTAATACAGAACGAAGCAGAAAAGCTAAGGTTTTGTCTGAAGATTTTAAATCCTCTTTAAGTGCCCAAGAGAAAATCATCAAGGAACGGCAAGCCCAGTTAGAAAAAATTGTCGCTCAAATGAACAATCTAAGTGAGCGATGGCAAAGAGCCAGGTTCGCCTATCAAAGGGCTCGTGAAATAGCGTCGGTAAAATCACGTGACGCATTTCATCAAATTTCACCTGATTTATTGCAAGATAATTTAACGCTCAATCACCTGATCATGGACATCATTGATCTTCAGGCACAATACTTACAAGCTGAGTCGGCATTAAGGAAGATGGGATTGATAGATGCGGGGCTTAGTAGCAGTGATAGCAAGTTTGTAACCTTTTCAAAAGCATTGTCTTACTTCGTTACTGAAGGGAATGTTCAATCTCAGCAAATAATAACAACAACTCAAACCACACAGGTCAACCGCACGATCACATCAACGCATAATTCTCAAGATTTAGAAAACAAGGGTGGGGTAGGCGCTGTTTATTACCAATTCCCTGACGCCACTCTAGCATATTCCTTAATGCTCGGTTCAACGACAGATGCTTTAAATGATTCTGATCCACTAAAGCGCAGTCAGGGTGTTAGTGTTTTAATTAATGAATATCAAGGTAAAGAACAATCTCTTTCGGATTTAAGAAACACCATCCTAGGGCTTGATAATTCCGATGTTGTAAGAGGTCTATTAAGATTTGTGGAACAACAGGAAAATTACGGAATCGGATTGTGTGTTCAAGGAATTCAACAGGCGCAATCAAATACAAATCATATGGCGGCTGACTTGATGTTCCAATCTTTAAGGGATACCTTTACCATGCATCCAGATGCCTTGCAGAATGTAGCGCCACAGGTGCTACCCGACGGGGCAGATAATACCTTTGTTAATTTTCTAATCCAAGAGCCCGATGATTCCATTGCTCAAGACTATTTCTTACAAAGTAATTATTGGAACTTAGAGAAGCTGGCTAATATTCATGTAGGTTTAACAAATTATGTGAATGCACATAGTGCAGAGGCAGGTATTTTAAGGGTTAAAAATTTTGTGGAATTAGTCCATGATGCGATGCTGCGTAAGGCCGCATTGAATTATATCCATGAAATATTTCGTCCTGGGCGTTTTGAGGATTTGGGCATGGATCCCTGGGGAGGGGATTATGTATCGTTCATCCAGATCAAAGAAAATGCCAAACAAAACAGTCTTTTCTTAACAACTTCCCCGCATTGGCGAGAAATGCCAAATTATATTCATCCTCGCCTGTATGCCAAGGCTAAGCAAATGGTTGATCGAAATATCGATCATGCATTACATCCATTTCATTTTACCTTATATGGTTCTGGGGCATCTTCCGACTGGAAAGAGTTAAGATATTTCACAAGATTCGGCTTGGATCGTCAGTTGGAAGATATTAGGAGTTCAAAGAATATTCCTGAATTACTAAGAATTTTATCTATTCATGATCTCCTGCCTCAGGTGCGTGCTGCGATTTTAGACCGATTGATGGCCATGCCTGATGCGCAAGCAAGGTTTTTAATCTTGCAAACATATCTTCAATCAACAAACGATGAATTGCTTAATTTCATAGAATCCCGTCCCTGGAAAGAGATTCTAAAAACAGATATATCGACCAATAAGAATTCTGCCAACACCCGCATTGTTCGTCAGTCATTAGAAAAGTTATATGAACGGACAAAGAAGGAATGGGCTCTTAATTTACGTTTATTAACCTATTCTAATCCCGAACTACATACACTTGAAGATCCTCGAGGAAAAACAATTAAAGGAGCGCAAATCAATACAGTCGCAACACAAATGGCGCTTGAAGTTTTAAAAGAAAAGGTAAAACACAAGCCGGTATTCTGGGGTGGATATACTGTGGAAAGTGTAGAGGAAGTTGATGCGCAGAAAAATGTGCAACACATCCTTAATCAAGGATTTGATCCTATCAAGACAGATGCGGATATCAATAGCAGTGATGGTGTTACAGATATCAAATCCATTAGGGATGACATTGCTAATGATATTAAAATGAACAATCAATCAGTTGCGAAATTCCCTGTTTATTATCTGGCCCGTAACACGGCGATGGGACTAGGGATTATCGTGCTTCCGCTTATTTTCTATATTAAAAGATGGCGGGAAAAGAAATGGATGTCCCAAGCTGGTGACGATGGTTTAATTAAGGGATTGCTTATTAAATTATTAGATAAACCTGACAAGAAAAGTAAGGCCATGGTGGCGATTCCTCCTCCAGATAAGGTATATAATTCGACCGAAGGGCTTTTTAAGCATTGGTACGGCTTGATATCAAAATGGGATAGTCAGGAAGGCTTAAGCGCGGAGAAAATCCGTAATGATTTTAATGATATCTTAAATTGCGCTGAAGAAATATTAAATGATATGCCTTATAAATCCGATTTAATGTGGAGCAGGGAGCCAAAGAACGATATTTTTCAAAGAACTCTCTATTATTTTAATCTTTTGGCCCTTAACACGCTTTCTATTTTAAAACAGCGTTTGCAAGTGAAGGATTTGACTGAATTACAACGCTCAAAGTTGGAAGATGATGTTGAGGTCTTGTTTGAACATATTAATTATTCTTCCAGATTTTCGCGAATTTTGTCGTATCGGGCAAATATTGAAAAGGTCATGAGTTATAAATTTCCTGATGACCACTGGACGGAAAAATCAGGTCTTTATCCATTATCAAGAAAGGTATTGTTATACAAACGCATTTGGAAGAAATCCGAGCAGAATATAATGAAGGAGCTTCCCGAATTGGTAAAAGAGGGGAATGCCTTAATTGATGGTTTATATGAAGAACCTGTGGAGTTGATTGTTAAGAAAAGTGCGGAAGCGCTTAAGACAGCGACGGAGGGAGGAAGTACATCGTATGACCCAATGTCCCGGGATGATCGTATTAAATTCAGGATGCGTAGTTTTTATAGCCGGTCTTTGGCTTTATTTGGTTTGGGTACGACGCTTGCATCGGCGGTGTGTTTGTCTATAGGGGTGCCTGTGGATGGTTTGTCCACGGTAGGGATTTTCAGTCTTGTTTTTTCTTATGCCGCCTATTGGCATCCACATTTGGATATTTTGCGCATGCAATGGAATAAAGACATGATATTTCTGGTTAATAAGTTAAAGAAGGAATTGGAAGAAAAATTTAATCCGTCGGGAATTAAACAAGATGTTCCTAAAGATTATGATGCCGAGATTGTCGCGCTCGCCAAACAAGAAGGGGCAGAGCAGGTGCGCCAAGAGCTGGATTTGCAGCATGATCCTAGTGTGGACATGATAGTGATCGTTCCTCAAGAGGCGGGAAATGCTAAAGGGCTTGAACAATATGTGGCAAACCAGCGAGGAAAGCTAATTAGAAAGGATGTTCCGGTAGTGGTTTTGCCGTCGAGATATCAAGGAAGTGGCAATGCCTATCTGGATGCCTTGCAAACGGCCAAGAAAGGGTTTAGCGCTCATCAAAAGCAATATCCTCATTTAAAATCCTGGGAGCAATCACGCGTGATGTTTGTTTTTCATGGGGCAGATGCTCCGCGCGATTCTACCATCCAACACTCTCTTCTTGATTTAGGTATTACCAATGGTTATCGGGCAGCACGAAGAGAATTTTCTGAAGCAGGACCGAAAGAACAGCATAAGCCTGGGCATATCCTCATCTATCCTATCCGAGATGCTTATTTTGGCCCTATTCCTGAGTTTCCAGATTCAGGTATTATGATGTTAACATCCCGGGTTAATAGCAATGTTTTAAAAGGAGGAAGCCTGGTGGTGA
>CAZHGK010000035.1:4275-6048 GCA_964532095.1 uncultured Planctomycetales bacterium
ACGGATACAGACCAGCGCAAGGTTGTTAAACTATTAGAAGGCGTTGATGTGGATTCAGTGAAAACAGATGGAAGAAGAATGTCTCCTTTGGTGGGGGCAGGAAAACTGCTTAATTTTCTTAGAGAGAATTTTAATATTGATAATTCGTCTTTAAACCAATTCCCTGTTTTAAATGGTGTATTTTTGTTTGGCCCCGACGCTGTTAAGGTGTTCACCCAATCTGCACAATATGTAGATACAAATAATTTATGGCAGAAATTAAGGCTAAGTTTAAGTTCAGATTTTCTAGTGCCCATGGTCATGGGTAATACGTATGATGAATATAGGGAGGCAGAAGTTAGCCAGTATGTTAGAAAACGGGTGGAATGGAAGGATATGATTGGAACTGGATTAGCCAGTGTTCAAACTGAAGTTAAAGCTTTGTATGACTTTTTGTATAGTATTTGTGGCAAAAATATCCGGGTGAATTCATTTTTGCCATATTCTCGGTCGGAATTCTTTGCACGGGTGTCAGGGCCTAATGCCCAGGATGAAGTTGAAAGATATAAGAAGGTAGTGGATACAAAAAATGCTGCGATGACAGGTGGGCTTGATTTTTCAGGCACCCGGGAAATTTTAAATTTGGGTATTCAGGGGCAGGATTCGACTAAAACAATCGTAACGCCGCTTCAATCATTTGAAGGTTTTCAGTTTAAAGTTATTGAATATCAGCCTATTTTAAATCCTGTAGAATTTTTTCTAGGGGCATTAAACCAGGAATCCCACCCCACCTAAATCCCCATTGCAATACTTGTCGTTTTTCAGTAGAATGCTGCCCAAATAGCTAATAAAAAAAAGGAGCAAATGCGTGGAAACAAGAGCGACTTGCTTAAATTGCATGGATGGACGCGTGCAATTACCTGTTTTGCAATGGATTAAGGCCAATTATCCTGTTGATTTTGTGGATGTGATCACAGAAGCAGGGATGGATGGTGTTTTAGCCAAGCAAGAGGATATTAGTGAGGTTTTAAGGAGTATTAAGGTTTCGGTTCACGTCAATAAGTCTACCCGTCTTTTTGTAGTGGGCCATTACGATTGCCGTGGGAATCCTGTCGAAGAAAGTCTTCACCGCCAAGAAATTATTGAATCCGTCAGTCGATTAAAGCAACATTGGCCACAGCAAGAAGTTATTGGTCTTTGGGTCAATAGTTCTTGGCAAGTAGAGCTGATCGCAAAATGATTATATTGTTTAGTTTTTTATTGATGGCAGGCATGGTGATTTCCCAAACCATGGACCTGGCGCCCTTGCGGCATAGCCTATCGCTGATTACCACCCTGTGTTTGTCCTACATCATGATTGATGTGGGCCTCGAGTTTACGCTGGATAAATCAAAATTAAAATCTTATGGTTGGGATTTTTGTGTGGCCATGACTGCCGCCTTATTTCCTGCGATGTTATGGGGCGCGTATTTCTGGTTTTTCTTTAAGCCGTCGTGGAATAATGTTTTCTTAGTTGGTTTATCCGCAGCGCCGACGTCGGCGGGAGTATTGTTTGCCATGCTTTCCGCCGCAGGGTTGGGGGCCAGCTGGGTTTTTCAAAAAGCCCGGGTATTAGCGGTGTTCGATGATTTAGGCACCATTCTGCTTTTAGTATGTATTCAAATTGCATTTATTGGTTTTGAGTCAAAGTTAATAGCCCTTCTTTTTCTGATCATCATTCTATTATTTTGTGCGTTTCGCTGGCTTAACCGGTTGCATTGGCCAATTAACAAACAATGGCTTTGCGTGTATAGC
>CAZHGK010000035.1:6058-16221 GCA_964532095.1 uncultured Planctomycetales bacterium
GCATCTGGAAGTATTATTACCTGCGTTTGTTTTAGGATGTTTGCTAAATAAGGATAGTCACTCATCTTATCAGAAGGCGGAAGAAATTCTAGATGCTACGATTAAAGCCTTGTTTATGTTTTTGGTGGGTTGTTCATTGCCCAAGATTGATATGAGCATATTAAGCCCTATGGTCATTGCCGGCCATGTGTTGGCTTTGACCGTGCTTTCTAATTTGGGCAAATGTTTTCCCATGTTGTGTTACCTCAAGGAAGTTCCATTAAAAGACCGATTGGCTTTAAGTGTGGCCATGTTCCCTCGAGGAGAGGTGGGGGCAGGAATACTTTTAATTGCCATTACCTATGGTTTTTCAGGACCCACAGTCAGTTTAGCAGTTTTAAGTTTGGCGTTTAATCTTGTTTTGACCGGGATTTTTGTTGCCGTTGTCGTCCGTTTGACGCGCGTTATAAAATAGTGTGGAATCAATTGAACAGTTGAATATTTTTGTTAAGATTTCTTTATGTCCCGATTGTTGTGCATTACAGTTGTTTCTTTTTTTATCCTTTGGCTTTTGCCACTGGGCATTTTTATTAAACCTTCCCAAGAAAAACTTGCCTGCGATGGTCAACGCGCCGTGTGTTTGTGTACACATGTCCAAGCTAAAGCTAAAGCAAATTCCATCGAAGGCTATGGTTTAAAAGCTGGTTCTGAAAGCAAGGAAGCAAATGCATCGTCGGGGGCAGGGCATTATTTTATGAATGCCTATGCGTTTGCCAATGAGAATATCCGTATGTCCCGTTTCGAAGCGCAAGAATTCATCGCCTATCGTAATCCTTTCCTCAAATCCATCGAACACATTCCAAAAGCATAGCTTCCTTACTCACAACGTTTAATTTACTAAAATCTAAACTTAAGGAAGATCTATGTTTAAATCCATTCAGGTTTTTATATTCTTTGCTTTATTTGTATTAGGTATGCAATCCGCTCACGCCTGTGAATCATGCACTATTTCCCGGTTAGGAAAGGATAGTGGGGTGCGTAGCCAAAGTGTCGACGGCAAGTGGTTCTTTGAATATTTATTTGAACAGAAGAATTATCAGGAAATGGACCCAACAACTGCACACAACCTGCATCATCAAGGCCATGAAGTGCATGATAAAACGACTGAAGATATCCACAGGTTTACGGTGGGTAGTAATTTGACAGATGCTTTATCTTTATCTGTGGAAATGCCCTATGTCACTCGTCGCTCCTTGGAGGTCGACACTCACTCCATTCTAGGCAGCAAACAAAAATCCGAAGGCTTAGGGGATGTGACCCTTTGGGGCAATTACCGTCTTTGGCAATCAGGCGGCCAATCCTTAGGCACAGCGCTTGGTGTTAAACTTCCTACAGGAGATACTGGCCAGAAAAATTCATTAGGGCAAAAGTTTGAAGTCGAACTCCAACCTGGGTCAGGGTCTGTTGATTATATCGTCGGTGGATTTTATAAAGCCTCATGGGAACGTGTGGATGTGGTAACGAATCTTTCCTATGTCTTTAATACCGAAGGTTCTCAGGATTTTAAATTCGGCAATATGCTAACTGCTTCAGTCGCAGCTGACTATGTCCTTAATCCTACATGGAACAATCTTCAAACCAAAACAGGTGTGGATGTTGTTCTTCAAAACGACTGGAAAGAAGAGCAAGGTGGGGTTGCCAATCATGATAGCGGTGGGTTTACTGCCTTTGTTGGCCCAACGGTTAATATTGGGGTATTGCCACAAGCAGGGGTTTTTATGTCGGTATTGTATCCTGTTTTTCAGGATTTAGGCGGCGTGCATCAGCACTTGGATTATGTCTGGACCGTCGGGGCCAAGGTCTCCTGGTAAACTCTGTGTCCTAGTGAAATGTATTTGACAAATGGACGAATTTCCTTATGATAGTCAAAAGTATTACGATGTATTACCACCGGTGAGGAGGGTTCTATGGCAGCGTCCAAAGGTGTTGAGGTATTAACGTTTAAAGCAGAAAAAGATTTGGTGAAATTGCTCAAAGGCCTTCCGAACCGTTCGGAATTTATCCGTGCAGCTATTTTACAGGCGGTAGACCATTTATGCCCATTTTGCCGTGGGGCGGGAATTCTAACGCCTCATCGAAAAAAACATTGGCAGGAATTAGTTAAACACCACAAATTAAAAGAATGTGAGGGTTGTGATGACCAGGTTTTGGTATGCAGCCATTAAAGCCATTGTCGTTTTCTTTATTACCAGTTTTGTAGGCTTTTCTGCTTATGCAGCACCAGTGACAAGAGGAGCGCAGTCAACAGTAGCTCACATCAAGGTGGTGGCAACCTACAGTGTCTTGGGGGATTTGGTTAAGAATGTAACCGGCAATTTGGTGCAATTAGATGTGCTCGTCGGTGCTGATGGGGATGCGCATACCTTTGAGCCTACACCTCAAGACAGTATTAAATTAATTAATGCCAATATCATTTTTGAAAATGGCCTGCATTTTGAGCCGTGGCTAGATGGCTTGTACGTTTCAAGTGGGTCAAAAGCCAAACGGGTGATAACAACCGACGGGGTGCAAGTCATTACCTTAGGGGAAAATGACCAGGAACAAGACCCGCATGTCTGGCACGATGTGGATAATGCCATGATCATGGTTGAGAATATTTCTAAATCATTACAAGAAGCTGATCCTGAACATGCAGCTATATACAAGGCCAATGCCCAGAAATATTTGCAGGAATTAGGTGAGCTAGATCATTGGGTGATTGATCAGTTAAAAGATATTCCGGATGAGAACCGAAAATTAGTGAGCTCCCACGATACCTTGGGATATTTTGCCCATCGTTATGGCTTTGAGGTGATCGGGGCAGGGATAGAATCGCCAACAACAGAGGCATCAGACCCGTCGGCAGCAACCATTGCTGCCTTGGTCAATACCATTAAGGAATCAGCTGTGAAGGTTGTCTTTATTGAGAATATGCACAATCCGCAATTGATGCACACTATTGCCAAGGAAGCAGGCGTTGTTATTGCACCTGCGTTATATACCGATGCCTTAGGCTCTAGTCATAGCGACGGGGCCACCTATATGGATATGATGCGCCATAATGCCAGGATTTTTGCTGAAGCCTTAAAGGCTTCGAACGGATAATATGCTTTCCTATTGCCGCCATAATCACCAACACCCTAAAAATCAAGAGCCTGCCGTGCGTATTAAAGATTTATCTGCAGCGTACCCAGGCAATGAACCAGAAGTTCTTAAAAATGTAAGTTTGGATATTCCCGTCGGTGCGTGTTTGGCCTTGGTGGGGGCTAATGGGGCAGGCAAATCCAGTTTATTTAAAGCCATCTGCGGCTTTATTCCTGTTACGTCGGGAAGCATTGATATTTTTGGCCATGCCTTAAAAGCTTGCCATCATCGGGTGGTGTATTTGCCCCAGCGCACGGATATTGATTGGATGTTTCCAATGTCTGTCTTGGATTTAGTGCTCACCGGTCGCTATGTGTATTTAGGTTGGTTTAAACGCCCATCGTCGGAAGATGTAAAAATTGCTCAAGATGCTTTAGATAAATTAGAGGTGGGTAATTTAGCAGGCCGGCAAATCCATGCCTTATCTGGCGGCCAGCAGCAACGGGTATTGATTGCCCGCGCGTTGGCACAAAATGCCGATCTTTTATTATTGGATGAACCGCTTAACGCCGTGGATGCTGCAACGCGCGCTATCGTCGCCGATGTCTTGCGCCATTTAAAGAAAAATGGAAAGACAGTTGTGGTTGCCACCCACTATGTGGATGAGGCAGAACATTTATACGACGGGGCAGTGTTTTTAAAAGACGGACAATTGGTGTCCATTGCCTCACCAATCCATGGGGATGGATGCCATCATGATTGATTTGATTATGCAGCCATTTCAGTATGAGTTTATCCAGCGGGCATTAGCAGGCGCTATTGTCATTGGTATTTTATGTGCAGCCTTAGGGGTATTTGTGGTATTGCGCCGGATGTCTTTAATTGGCCATGCCTTAACGCATAGTGCCTTGCCAGGCCTGGTGATTGCCTATTTATTAGGTGGTTCATTATTTGTCGGGGCGTTGATGGCAACCTTAATGACGGGCATCGGGATTGGGGCGTTTTCCAGGGAACAAAAAGTGTATGAAGATACCTCTGTGGGTATTGTACCGACGGTGATGTTTGCCTTTGGGATATTATTGATTTCAGCGACGAAATCTTATCGGGATATGTCGGCGATGTTATTCGGGAATATTTTAGGCATGACAAATGCCGATTTATGTTTGACGCTTATTGTGACTGCAGGTATTCTAGTGATGATGTTTTTGTTCTTTAAGGAATTGAAATTGTTCTGCGTTGATTCCCAGTATGCCCAAGCCATCGGTATCCCAGTATCATTTGTGCGTTATGGGTTATTGATCGCCTTGTCACTGACGGTTGTCGTCGGTATTCAAGCCGTAGGGACAATCTTAACGAGTGCGTTATTGGTCATTCCTGCAGCTGCCGCACGTTTATTGACGGACCGTTTACGACCTATGTTGATTTTAGCATGCGTGTTTGCGGTGATTGCGGCCATTGCCGGGGTATATGCATCTTATTATTTATCGGTATCGTCGGGCGCTTGCATTGTTTTAGTTTGCGCCTTCTTTTTTGGTAGTGCGTGGGTTTACAAAACAGTATGTTCTCGCCGTCAATCGGCATAAGCGGTATCTAACGAAAGGGTTATTATGGCTAGATTTAAAATCTTCATTTTGGCAGCATGCATGTTAGGTTTAACAACGCTGGTGCATGCGGCAGATCCAGCCGTAGGTCCCGGGAAAAAGGTAAATTTTGATTACACCTTAACTGTCGACGGAAAAGAACTTGAAACCTCCAAGGGTAAAGCCCCTTTGGTGGTTGTATTTGGGGCAAAACAAATAGTGCCAGGTTTGGAATCAGCCATGAATGGCATGCACGTGGGTGAGGAAAAGATGGTAAAGGTAGCACCCAAGGATGCTTATGGAGAACCAGACCCTAAGGCATATTTAGAATTTCCTAAAACATCCTTGCCTGCTGGCCAAGAACCAAAGGTAGGGGCCACATTACAAGCCCATGCTCCGGATGGGTCCACATTTCCTGCCGTCATTAAAGAAATCAAAGGGGATAAAATCGTCGTCGATTTTAATCATCCGTTAGCAGGGAAAACGCTGCAGTTTAAAGTCAAGGTTGTAAAAATTGAAGATGCTCCTGTGGCAGCAACTAAGGGGTAGGGATTAAGTCAATTAGGTTGGTCAATAACAACATGGCGCACAAGCCTGTCATAACGCCCCAGGCTGTTAGCGCGTGCCCGCCTTCTTCAAGGGCTTCCGGTAACATTTCAGAAACAACCAAATAAATCATTGCTCCACCAGCAAAACCTAAGCCAATCGGTAAAAAAGGTTCAAAAAACCAGGCGAGCAAGGCTGCTGGTGCTGCGAGTAGCGGTTGAGGCAGGCTGGTTAATATTGATGCCCAGGCGCAGCGCAAGGTGGATGCTCCATCTTTTTTAAGCGGTAAGGATACGGCAATGCCTTCAGGGATGTTGTGCACCCCAATGGCAATAGCCATAATCAAACCAAAATGAAAATTCCCTGTGGCAAAACCAACCCCGATGGCAATGCCTTCGGGAATGGAGTGGATAAACATGGCAATAAACAATAGCACGCCCTTTTTAGAAATCCCTTGGGCCAAGCTATGTTTATGAAGATGTAAGGATTCGACGATCTGCTCGGTTTTCCAGAAAAATAATGCGCCGAGCATTAAACCTAAAATGACTTCATAGGGAGCAAGGGGAAGTTTTTCTTTAAGGGCAATGCCTTCTTGGGCTAAAGAAAATACCGACGCAGAAATCATCATCCCTGCAGAGAAGGCCGAGGTAAAGGCACGCAGGATTTTTGAATCCCCTTTAACAAAATGCACGGGGATGGCGCCTAAGCCAGTCATCAAACAGCTAATAAGCCCCGTCAGTGAAGCCCAGTAAATGAGATCATATTGCAGATGCATAAATTTATTTTATCATGGCTTTACGAATTGATTTTGAATAATTTTATAAAATTGATGGTGTAATGCCAATGTCTTGATACAATATTTTTATGTTTATTGAATTTCTCAAGAAAATCTCGATCACGGAAGTCATGGCCTCGCCTGTTATTACGGTTAGAGAGACGGATGATTTTCACGTGGTGGAAGATAAATTTGCGGTCTATGATATTCGCCACTTGCCTGTCATTGATGAGAGAGGCGCCATGGTGGGGATGATTACCCAACGCGATTTGTATAAAATTCATTCGCCACGCAAATTGGAAGATGGTGGCTGGTTTTATGATAAAGAGCAGCTGGATAATTTTATTTTAAGCAAGGTGATGACTAGAGAAATTATAACTTTGAAAGCAGAAAATACGCTTTTTGATGCCATAGATCTCACTGTTCGCCAGAAAATTGGTTGCATCCCCATTGTCGACGGCTTAAATAAGCCTATCGGCATCATTACCCGCGATCGTATCCTCAAGTATTTCTTAACCAAATAATTTTCTCCCCTTCATTAGTCCTTAATATCATTGTTCTATACTTGTTTTAGTTAAATAAATAGGCAACGAGGAGGGGCTATGACATTAACTATTTTTCAATTAATTTTAGAAACTGTATTTAATTTTGATACAGAACTCATTGTAAATTAATGGGTTACCCGCCATCACCAACTCTTTACCTGTTCTTAATCATTTCTTTATAATTCAAAGTTACTATTGATGATGTCAGAACTAATGTCACCCCCGAATGTTTTTATCGGGGGTCCAGAATTCTGGATTCCCGATTAAAGATTTCGGGAATGACGCAAATTCAACCTTGTGTGAGGAGAGAGGTCATGTTCAAAAAAGTTTTTTCTCTAATAATGGTATTGGGAATGCTGTGTTCGGGGCCAGTGTTTGCTGCAGACACGCAAGTAGATGCTTTATTAAAGAAGTTAGTCGAGAAAGGTCTTTTAACGGAAGAGGAAGGCACCCAAATGCAGGGTGAAATTATTTCCGATGAGAAAAACATCCGTGAAACCAACATGAAAAAAGACCTACCGGATTGGGTGCAAAATTTGAAATTAGGCGGAGACATGCGCGTGCGTATGCAAACCGAACGCCGCAGCGATGATTCTGCCAATGCTGCCCAGCGTGACCGTGTGCGTGGCCGCATCAGGGCGCGTTTGAATTTAGAAGCCAAGGTGAATGATAAAGCCAAGGTTGTCGTCGGCATTTCCACAGATGGGGGCAATGCCCGTTCCACCAATGCCACATTTGGCGGTAATACGGCAAATAGCAGCACCCCATTTTCTAAAACAAATATTGTATTAAATAAGGCCTATGGTCAGTACACATTTAATGACCGTTTTAGTGTGACAGCCGGGAAGATGGATAATCCGATCTGGGAACCAATGGAATTCTTATGGGATGCGGATATCACCCCAGAAGGCGCCTCAGCTCGTTATGATTATAAGGTTAGCGATTCTATCAATGTGTTCGCGCTAGGTAACTTCTTTGCCTTAAACGAATATAACCCCAGCACCAGCGATACCTACATGGTCGTCGGGCAAGTAGGGGGTACGGTTAAACCCACCGAGAAAATGGATGTCAAGGTAACAGGTTCTTATTATAACTTCTCAAACCTGAAAAGTGGTTTTGCTAACGGCCGTTCAACAACTGGTTCTGCCACAGCTTTTACCAACACCCCAGGTTTGTCCGCGAATGGGACAAATTCATTGCTTTACAAATTTAATATGCCTGTTGCAGCGGCGGAAATCGGGTTTAACGATTTATTAGGCGAAGATTTCCCTATATATATTCCTCGCATTGCTGCTTTTGGGGAATACGCATATAACCCGTCTCCCGATACAGAAAATACCGCCTGGATGTTAGGGGGCTACTTAGGAAATTCTAAAGTCAATGGTTGGAAAACATGGAAACTAACAGGTGCCTATAAGGTTATCGGTAAAGATTCCTGGTTGGATATTTTCCCTGATTCTGATTTCTATGCTGGTGGTACTGATGTGCGCGGGTATGAGGGTATTATTGAATTAGGGTTGGCGAAGAACTTGAGCTTTGTTTTGGATTACTACAGTGCTCGTCGCTATAGCCAATCCATAGCAAAGGCCCCGGAACACGTGCTTCAAGCAGATATCAACTGGAAGTTTTAATTTTAACGGAAGTTATTTAATAAACAGGAGATGAGTACATGTTAAAAAGAATAACAGCAATGCTCACGGTATTAGGGATGATCACCTCCATCGCTTTGGCTGCAGGGCCAGTATTAATTAATGGGGCTGGGGCAACATTCCCGTATCCAATATATTCGAAATGGTTCAATGAATATTCCAAGATTAATACCACTGTGCAGTTTAATTACCAATCCATTGGTTCTGGCGGCGGGATTAAGCAGATCACGGCAAAGACCGTTGATTTTGGGGCCAGTGATGGTCCGATGACCCAAGAGCAAATGAATGAAGCACCAGGCCGCATTTATCATATTCCCATGGTTATGGGTTCCGTGGCTGTGACGTATAATGTTCCCGGCGTATCCAAGGGTTTAAAATTAACTGCAGATATTTTAGCAGATATTTATTTAGGGAAATTAACCAATTGGAATGATTCCCGTATTGCTTCAATCAATCCGGGAGTTAATCTTCCTGATTTGGCTATCGTCGTGGTGCACCGTTCGGATGGCAGCGGGACATCGTTTATCTTTACAGATTATTTATCATCGGTGAGCAGTGAATGGAAGGGCAAGGTTGGCAAGGCGACGTCAGTGAATTGGCCGGTAGGTTTAGGCGGCAAAGGTAATGAAGGGGTTGCCGGGGTTGTCAAACAAACGCCAGGTAGTATTGGGTATAATGAATTAGCATACGCAGCCCAAAATAATCTGTCCTATGCCGACCTGCAAAATAAAAGCGGCAATTTTATCGAACCAACAATCGAGGCGACTTCTGCAGCAGCTTCAGGCGTTCCCATGCCAGAAGATTTTCGCGTGTCCGTCGTCAATAGTCCAAACCCGCAAGCCTATCCTATTGCCGGGTTCACCTGGCTTTTGATTTATAAGGATATGGATGATCATACCAAGGGTGAGGCAATCGTTAATTTCATCAAATGGGCCATCCATGACGGGCAATCCTATACCAAGGATTTGATGTATGCCCCGTTACCAGCGGACGTGGTTGGTTTAATTGAGAAGAAACTCGAGCACGTTAAATATTAATGCGACGTAAAGATCACAGCGATATTATTTTCAAACGTGTGTTAATGATTTTTCCCTGCCTGATCCTGGTGATCGTGGCAGGGATTATCTTTAAGCTCGTTGATTCGTCCTGGTTATCTATTAAGACCTTTGGTTTGTCTTTTCTTTCAACCTCGACGTGGGACCCGGTATTTGAAAAGTTTGGAGCTTTTCCTTTTATCTTTGGGACTATTGTCACATCCTTTGTGGCGCTTTTATTAGCTGTTCCTATTGGTTTAGGGACAGCTTTGTATTTAGCAGAATATGCTCCTTATAAGGTGCAAAAAATAGTCTCCATGCTCATTGATCTCTTGGCAGCCATTCCCAGTGTTATTTATGGGCTATGGGGCGTATTTGTTTTAGTGCCTGTCATGCGCACGAATGTTCAGCCTTTTTTGGGGAAATATTTTGGTTTCCTGCCTTTTTTTCAAGGGCCCAATTATGGGGTGGGGATTCTTTCGGCAAGTGTCATATTAGCCATCATGATTGTGCCGTTTATTATTTCCGTCTCACGGGAAGTGATCTTGGCTGTGCCACAGGTTTATAAAGAAACAGCCTATGCCTTAGGGGCAACCCGTTGGGAAGCTTTGCGTACAGTGATTTTAAGTTATGCCAAACCAGGGATTATGGGAGCAATTATCCTGGCATTAGGTCGTGCCATCGGAGAAACCATGGCCGTGACGATGATTATTGGCAATAATGTCAAGATTTCTTCGTCGCTATTCTCTCCTGGGTATACCTTGGCTTCCGTCATTGCCAATGAATTTGCCGAGGCAGCCAGTAAATTATATTTATCAGCCTTGATCGAAATTGGCCTAGTTTTATTTTTGGTATCCATTGTGGTCAATACCATAGCGAGAATTTTGATTTGGTCCGTGACCCAGAAACAGAATAATAAGCCAAGGTTTGCA
>CAZHGK010000036.1:0-9360 GCA_964532095.1 uncultured Planctomycetales bacterium
GCCCATGCCGTTAACAAGAATTTTCTTCTTCCAGCGCCGTTCTGTTTTTCTCACCTGCCACCAATGGCGCACCATCCCGGCTTGAGACAAACAAAAAGTAATGAACACGTTAATACTGTATAAAATAACCAATAAAGAAACAGAGCCCTTGGTAAATGCCAAGGTCAGGATGGCTGCTAACCCCATGATTAAAACACCGTTTTGAGTGACCAACCGGTCACTTAAACTAGAAAGCTGTGTGGGCATCCAACGGTCCAAGGCCATATTCGCCAAAACCCGCGGGCCATCTAAAAACCCTGCTTGGGCTGCCACGAACAATAACATAGCTTCTGATGCTAAAATCACCAAAATAAAGGTGTGGCTCCATGGGGATGGCCACGAAGATACCAAGCTTTCAAAAAACGTAGCGTTTAATGTTTTTGTCGGGTCTTTATGCACATCGAAAAGCAAATAACCAATCATTAAACCCGCCACAGTAAAGGCCAAGGAGACAGCCATATAGCGCATGGTCATTTTCCCGGTTTGCATCTTAGGTTCCCTTAATAAGGGAAGCCCGTTACTAACCGCTTCAATCCCGGTAAATGTCCCGGCCCCTAAACTGTACGCCCTTAAAATCAAAAAGACAACCCCCCAAATCCCCACCTGACTATGCAGCTGGGTTACATCATTCGTACCTGCACTAATGATTTGAGGAAACTGCGATGCATGCATAAAAAATGCATAAATGATGACAAACAAATGGGTCAAAACAAAAATCATGAAGATAGGTGTTAACGGAATAACCGATTCCTTAGCCCCACGCATATTCATAACCATCAAAAGCAAAACACCCAACATCACAAAAACCAACTTATACCCTATTAAAAATGGCGGTAAAAAACTAAATAACGCATCTGCCCCGCTGGCAACAGAGATGGCAATGGTAAGCACATAGTCAATTAAAAGCGCACAACCAGACACCATGCCCAGCGTCGGGTTAAGCAATTTACTGGCCACTAAATACCCGCCTCCACCCCCTGGAAATAATTCAATAATTTGCGAATAACTGGCGCTGATCAAGAAAACGGTAACGGCAGACAGGATGGCAACGAAAATCCCCAAATACTTATGTTCCCCTAAGGCGATAAAGGCTTCTTCAGGACCATAACAGGAAGATGATAACCCATCAGCCCCAAGACCAACCCAGGCAAAGAAAGCGATGAGTGAAAGACGATGAAAAACGTGCTGGTCCTGCGGATTTTTTGCTTTACCAATAATCAAATTCTTTAATACGCCAAACATGTTTCTCTCCTTGTTTTATGAGGGCAATAAAAAACCAGAGAATACGTCCCTGGTGTATTCCCTCATGAGCGCTGACGAGGTTAGCTGTCGGGCTAGGATTGAGTATTCCTTATCCAAATTCGGATATTAGCCCCCAGGCCATCTGGCCTTAAATGGTTCCCCCGCTTTCCTTAAATTTAACTGTGGATACAATTAAATTTAAGGAAATTAAGCTATTTGCATTATTTTACTGCGCAAAGACAAATTGTCACTAAAATTCTTATAGAAGAAAACCCGCCATCAAATTAACAATGGCGGGTCATCTTTACCCAGATATAACTTTCTCGACTAATCCTGCCCTGTCTCATACTCCTCACTGCGACGACCTAATGCAAACTCTACCTTGGCAATCAAGTCCACAGGGTTAAACGGCTTGAGGATAAAACTTTTAATCCCACATAGTTTCATCATCAAGATATGCTCTTTCTCCGTAAAAAACCCTGTCATGGCAATAATTGGGACATCTTTCATAAGCCATGCATGCCTTAATTCAGAAGCAACTTGAAACCCGCTTTTAGGGCTCATTTTTAAATCCATTAAAACCACATCCGGATTGACCCTTAACGCTTCTTCAAAGGCCAAATCACTATTGTTGATCGTTTCTACATCATATCCTGCTGAAGTAAACATTTTATGTAATTCTTCCAATAATTCCATATTGTCATCGATAATTAACAGCTTGGGAACTCGTTGTGTTGTTACAGTTTCCTTCTTACTCTGTCCTTGCAAATCCATCTCTTGAATAGACGCCATATTGCTGCCCTCCTTTCTGTAACTCTTCTACTTCAAGAATAACTGATATTCAATTTCTGGCAATGCCTCAATTCTACTAATCGTTGACTTTCTTCCACTATTTAATTCCCTAAAAAACCATTAACTGGCAATTAAAGCGCGCACCCTATTAAGAAAAACATCCACGGCAAATGGCTTGTTCATCACCGTATCTGCTAACTTTAAAATATCGTCCCCTTCTTCCTTGTAATAATCGCCGGTGCTATCAACTAATTCACCAGCCAAAGGCCGACCTGAAATTACAAATATTTTTATCGGAAGTCTGCTTTCTTTGACAGTTTTAAGCACCGCATACCCATTTAAACCGGGAAGCTTCAAATCCAAAATGGCCAAATCATATTTACCAGATTCAATCTTCTGCCGGCCGCTAACCCCATCTAAGCACACATCAATATCAAACCCTTCACGCCTGAGAATATCCCCTAACTCCGCACACATTTCTTCATCATCATCAATAATTAAAATACGTTTCATGCGTTTTTCCTCAAAATAGGCAAGACTACCCACACCGTTGTCCCAACATCTTGTTGGCTGGTAATTTCAATGGTTCCCTGATGCAAGGTTACCAGCTCGCTGCAAATGCTTAAACCCAATCCAGTCCCCTTAGACTTTCGAGTAAAAAATGGTTCGAACACATGTTTTAAATCATCCCTAGCAATCCCAACACCCGAATCCTGCACCGCTACCCTGACTGCATTTCCCTGACGCTCAACACTCAAGACGATCTTGCCTCCAGGTTTAACAAACGCCTGAAAGGCATTGTTTAAAATATTCGCAAATACTTCCCTGATTTGATGGGCATCTGCCTCGATAAATCCTTCCTTAAACCCTCCATATTTCTTTTCGACTGTAATATTCTTTTCCTGAAACCTGTTTTGTGAGGTGAGCACACATTCATCCAATAAGTTTAATAGGTGCACTTGGTCATAATGAGGGATTTTTATACGGGAATAACTGAGCAGATTATCGATGATCTGATTGCCTTCCCAAACTTTCTTTTCAATATTCATCAAATGCCTGTTTTCTCCCATCGCATTTGTTTCATTCTTTAAATTGTATGCTGCCATTTGAATGACGCCGAGCGGATTGCGCAATTCATGCGCTACCGTCGCTGCTAAGGTGCCGATATCTGCGAGGCGATTAGCTTGTTTTAATTCATTTTGAGCCCGGGTCAATTCCTCTGTGCGTTCCTCTACCATTTTCTCCAACGACCTCTTATCGACCCGCAATAATTCCTGCATTAATTTCAATTCCGTAATATCCAGACATGAACCAATATATCCGGCAAATTCTCCGTCGTGGGTGAACCGTGGCACCCCACGGTCTAATATCCAACGGTACTGGCCATCATGCCGTCGCAACCGATAATCCATGGAAAAACTTTCCCTCAATTCAAAAGACTTCAAATAAATATCCAAACACCGCGATAAATCCTGGGTATGGACCCCTGACGCCCAACCATTACCCCTTTCTTCTTCCATGCTCCGTCCGGTAAAATCAAGCCAGGCTTTATTAAAGAAATTGCATCCTGCATCTGTACCAGCCACCCAAATCATGACTGGTGCCGTATCCGCCATGGTCCTAAAACGACGCTCACTTTCCTCTAAAGCCAATTGCGCTTTTTTACTGACGGTAATATCCCTTGAAATAGCCGATGCTCCAATCAAAGCGCCCGATGCATCCTTAATAGGAGAAACCGTCAAGGACACCATAATAATCTCGCCATCTTTCCTTCGACGGGTAGTGTCCAAGGAAACAATTTTCTTACCCTCTTTTATTTGTTCTAAAATATATGCCAACTCATCTTTCTTGTCTTCAGGGACCAGCAGACTGATCGAATGACCGACAATTTCTTCTTGGGTGTAGCCATACAAACGCTGTGCTCCTTGGTTCCAGCTGGTGATTATTCCCTCTAAGGACTTGGAAATAATCGATTCATCGGAATTCTCTACAATGGAAGCCAAATACAACTTGGTTTCTTCTGATTGTCGTCGCTCAGTAATATCTCGATAATTAACAACTATGGCGTTGATGGATTGTTCGTGAAGAAGGTTTTGTCCTGTTGCTTCCACCCAACGCCACGTCCCATCCTTATGCCGCAGGCGACATTGGGCATTGACCATATTCCCTGGCTGCTGCAGGGTTTCTGCAAATTTAGCCGTAACTGCAGCCTGATCGTCAGGATGGATCCATTCAAACATATTATGCCCTACTGATTCTTCGACGGTATATCCTAAAAGATTGTATTTAGAAACACTGGTATATAAAACATTCGCCTGTGGGTCTAGGAGGGCCAGCATTTCAAAACTATTTTCCACCAATTTCCGGTACCGCTCTTCCTTGCGTTTAACTTCTGCTTCTGCTTGCTGGCGCTCAAATAAGGCTGCAGCCAAAACCAACACCGTGATCGTAATAATGCCGATGAAACATTGCAATAACACCAGGGCATGGTTTAATTCATTCCCCACATAATGTGTGTGATGGATAATGCCTGTCACAGCCACAGCCAGGGTTGTCAGCACGGATACTGTTGCCCCTAAATAACCAAAACGGTACGTTGACCAAATAACAAGCGGTAATACTAAGTACGCCGTCGGAAAATACAACTGATTAACCAGTATTTGATCAGTAAATACTGTGCGATTGATAACAACCAAAATCAAAAACGTGGCAATGGCTTCAAAAATATAACGATAATTAATCACCTTCCAGGACATTTGAACCAAGGTCAATAACAATGACCCCATAGTCAGAACACCAACAACATCCCCTAGCCACCAGGTAAACCATATTTTTTGACCCATCATGGGATCGCCATAAAGCAAACTCACAGCCAACGCCCCCACCATCGCTGCAGGAACACAGGCCAGTGCTGTCACAAAAGCAAAGATGAACACATTTTTTACTGTTAATAATGGCGACTTGTCTTGGACAAATAATCGAAGCAGGTAAACCCCCAGGCACGCCTCTACCGTATTGCCCGTACCAATCAGCGACGAGATAAACATGCTAACTAAAGGATTACTTAAACTATGCTGCAGAAAAACAGTGGTATTCGCCAACATCGAACCGATCCAAATGGCAGGCCAAATGCGGTGACCAAAAATCCAGACGGCAACAAAGGCGATCCCGGACGGTAACCAAACCGCAGAAGCATTTGTCCCATCCAGGGCTAGTTGCAAAGAGCCAACAGCAGCTGCGTAATACACAATGACCAATAAAGGATCAACCAGTTTTCTTACGCTTAGGTTGAACATGCGGCCTCCTTGTTGGATGGCTGTTGCGATATGTCGTCGGCGTCTTACCAACCAGCTTCTTAAAAATGCGCACGAACGATTCTACGTTCTTATAACCTAATTGTTCCGATAATTGGTGCAACGGGGCGTCATGGCGCTTTAACAATTCTTTCGCCTTTTCCATCTTAAGCTTTAAACGGTAATCACTAAACCTCAAGCCTGTTCTTTTTTTAAAAATCCGGCTTAAATATTTAGGATTTAGACACACCTCCAAGGCTGCATCCGTCATGGTGATCTTTTTTAAAACATTGCGTTCTAAAAACCGTTTGACCCGTTCGATCTTACTACGGCTGGGCAAACCATCCAAGCCTGACACATCATGACGATGCAACACTTTTTCCACCGTGTGAAAAAAATGTTCCATATGAAAAGGTTTTTCAATGTAATCGTCGGCATGGCCCTTGACAGCTTCTATGGCCGTATCTTTGCTACTGCGTCCGGTTAGGATAATAATGCCAACGTTTGGGTTGATGCGGCGTATTTGCTTGAGTACTTCCGTCCCACTAAGGCCTGGCATAATGACATCTAAAATAACGACATCAATGGCATTGGGCTTCTTGATCAAATCAATAGCCTGATGCCCGTCGCCAGCTTCCAAGATTCGGTAATGCACCTTTAAGCATTCCCGCATCTCTTCACGAAAATCAGGATCGTCATCGACGATGAGTATCTGATAGGGCATGATATGTGTTAGTCTACCATTTTGTTTGTTTCCATCAAATAAAAAAACCCTCGTAACAATTAAGTTACGAGGGTTTGGAAATACAAGAAATCAAATTCTTATATTTTAACTACGTTTTGGGCTTGTTCACCCTTGGGTCCTTGAACGATATCGAACTCGACATCTTGTCCTTCGCTCAAAGATTTGTACCCTTCACCCTGGATAACACTGTGGTGAACGAATACATCTTTACCATTTTCAGGTGTGATGAAGCCAAAACCTTTTTGGTCATTGAACCATTTTACTTTACCTTTAGCCATTTTACTAATTTCCTCCTTTTTACGAAACTTGAGCAAATCTTTACGGCAAAAATTAAATCCGCAAAGCGCTAAAACTTGCACCTTGCGGCCTAAGTTCACTTTTGCACTCTTTACTCGGGGTCAATTCTGCCATACTTAAGATGGCTTGTCAACCTTTTAATTGCACCTGCCCAAATTTCTTAATGAGCAAGCTCAATGGTAATCTTGTCCGACGTGATCTTGGAATTAGGCACAATCACCCGCTTTTTATCCTTGGTGGTAATAATGGTATTGAAAATCTGTATTTCTTCAACTGTTCCCTGGGCCCCACCGGCATCCACCACATCCCCCACCTTAAACGGATGGAATAAAATCAACATAACCCCTGAGGCAAAGTTAGCTAATGAGCCTTGCAAGGCCAAGCCTACAGCCAAGGACGCTGCCCCAACAACAGCAATAAAGGAACTGGTTTCCACTCCCAATTTATTTAATGTGGCAATCACCACGAAAGTCATGATGCCATAAAATGCCAGATGCTTCCCAAATGAAGCTAGAGTTTTATTGACCTTTGTCTGCAGCATGGCCTTTTCTACTAAATTGCCAACAAATCTGGCCAATATTTTGCCGATAAAAAAGATAAGCAATGCAGCAATGATGTTTAATCCGTACTGGAGAAAATAGCCGTAAAGCTTGTCCATATTGTCTTGCATACAAAATATCCTTTCTTAAATAGGTTCTCTCATTTTCAGTTGCAAATACTGCATACCTGCTTTAATTTGTTCCGGATTTCCAATTAATACCAGCACATCCCCTGGCAATAAACGCTCAGTGGCGGATGGATTAGGGATTGCTGTGTCTTCCCTATAGATCCCAACAATACTCGCTCCGGTCTTAAAACGCAAGTCTAATTCTTTGATGGTCTTGTTGACCCCGCATTCCTCATATCCCAGCAATAAATCCTGGGTTTCAAACGATAACGGATAATTAGTACGTATTAAATCCACCAATTGATCATGGGTCAACTGACGCTGTTGGGCAGAATCTGCCTTTTCATAGTCCATGACGCTGCGCACTGTTTTTTCAATATGCTCATGGATGCGTAAAATGGACCGCCAGAAAAAACTACCTGAAGAAAGCACCAGCCCGATCTTCTTTAAATTACTGACCTGGGACTCATTGATCTTGGCAAACCAGGCAGGATAAAAATGGGAAAAAATTACAATCGGTTTCGGAGTGATGCGTTTAGCCCAGCTAATGATCACATTGGAATTATTCATTAAAAATGGCGTTGTGATCGTCGTCAATGCCGAAACAGAAACAGCTATCGGGTATAAAAACGAACTGGTCACCTCGGTATCACGGCCAAGCTGGGCAATGATAAAGGAAAATTCCCCGATCTGCGCTAGACCTAAACCCACCTTCATGGATGTTTGGGAATCGTGCCCGGTCAAAAATGTCGCCAAAGAACAGGTGAATACCTTTCCTACAATGGTGACAACTGTAAAAATCAAAATGGGTATCGCATATTTGGCAATCACGGCAGGATCAATAAGCATGCCAATAGAAACAAAGAAGATCGCAGTAAACATGTCCCGGATCGGTTCCATTTTTAAAACAATGCCATGGCCCTGTTTTGTTTCTGAGATCACTGCACCGATTAAAAACGCCCCCAAGGCAATGGAAAACCCTGCCTTGGCAGCAAGCAGAGAAACCCCGAAACACAAACCTAATACCACAATGGTCATTACTTCCGGAATTTGAAACCGTTCGATATAACGTAAAATGCGCGGCACCAATAAAAACCCAAAGAACAAAATGCCCACAATAAAAATAAACACCTTAAACATGGAGACGCTGATCTCTCCCATGGTAAATGCCCCTGTCGTAGCTATCCCGGAAAGCACGGCAATGATGACCATGGCCCATAAATCTTCGACAACTAAAATCCCTAAAATAATCTGGGCAAAAGATTCGTTGAATTTCTTATTCTCCATCAAAATCTTGGCAATAATCGTCGTACTAGAAATCGATAGAATGGCACCTAAAAAAAGGCTGTCCATTTGGCCCCAGCCCATCATCTTCCCTAAGGAAAAACCAATCCAGATCATGAGCAGAATTTCAAACGTTGAAGCAAAAAAAGCAACAGGCCCCACCTTTAACAATTTGGTCATGCTAAATTCAAGACCAATTGAAAACAGAAGAAAAATAACCCCAAGGGCGGAAAGGGTGTGGATGCTGTGCGTATCTGTGACTAACGAATATGGCGGGGTATAGGGACCTATTAACAAACCTGCTAAAATATACCCTAAAACAACAGGCAAATGCAGGCGATGGCAGATCACCATGGTCACGGCACCGACGACCATGACAATTGCCAAATCCTGTAAGAAAACCAATTCACTCATCTTTGCTTCCTATAGTTGCGGACCATTTTTTTCCTGCTCAAGCATTTTCAATAAATCATCATAAGCAAAAAACACAATTCCGCCAGGATTTAAATCTTTAACAATGGATTTCTGCAAGGTAAATTCTTTCACATCCTTAAATAAGAATGCCCCTACCCCCACATAAATTTTCTTTTGCTCTGCCTGACTTAAGGCAGCCTTGCCCTGCTGATAAAAGAAACGGCTATCCCTTGTATAATCCATGAGCACCACATAATCCACAATTTTTTTCTGCAGCCACAACATCCAATCCTGGTACGCAATTGAATACGCCCGCTCTAACCCAGGGACCGCAGCGCAAGAAAGCTGCCACGTTGGGGCCTTGGATTTCATCAACGTCGAGATATGCTCCACTAAATGCGTCACCTGATTTCTTTTCCATTGGTCCCATTTTAAATAAAGGTCCTTGGGGAAAGCATCGTCTTTTAGCGGATTAAGGCCGGAATCTTTTTTGAACTTTTCTACATTCTGCTCACCAAAGCCATAGCTGATGCCGTTTTCGATAAAGCGTGAATCCGGGATAAAGGGCACTGGGTACGGATAGCGGA
>CAZHGK010000036.1:9370-16193 GCA_964532095.1 uncultured Planctomycetales bacterium
GTCGTCGATAATACCAAGTGTAAATTCTTCCACCCGGTCATCGCCTGGTTCTAAAAATAATTGATCATCCCGTAAATAAAACTTATCTGAATCATTGGGTTCTTCTGTCCTTATAGATATCCTTAAATTCCTGTCCCTTGTTAAAACACCCTGGCCGTATTTCTTTAAAATCGGGGCATCTTTATTTTGCGCCAAACTCAGCACATTCACCCACGCATACACCTTGATGCCATTCTGGCTAGCTTGTTGCAATAAATAATCGATAGGGTCTTGGCCCATTTGCTCGGTCATGCGCGCATATGTTTCTGATTTTAGAATCTGGCTGTCATAATACATTTGGCCGGCACGGTATACCTGCAGGTATATTTCTTTCAAATTATTTTCTTTGCACACAGCAAGCAGCTTTGCCACAGCTTGTTTGGAATACAATACTTTTTCTTTTGTAAATACCGTGACCCATACACCCTGTGTTAATTCCTGGGGCGTTTGTTTTGGCTTGGAAGAAGCAATTGCCTGGTCCGTCGTCACGTAGGCTATGGCGATGATCAACACTCCGAAGGCAATGCACAGAAAAGTACGGATCATAAAAATTCCTTTATTAAAAATCTTGGCCATTAATGTTTTAGCTCTACTTGTGCCTTGCGGGCGATCTGGATAAATAATACGACGAGAATTGCTGCCAGCCAGGTGAACATATCAATATGTTCTGCAAGAAATAGCGCAGCAAAAATCAGGGTTAAAAAGGGTTGAAGCAATTGGATTTGACTGACCCGAGAAACACTTCCCAAGCTTAACGCCTTATACCAAAGTGCCATGCCAAATAATTGGCTAACTAACGACAAATAAATAAACGCCACCCATATCGACAGCGAAATTTTCGATGGGTCAAAATGGATTAGCTTAGGAATTGTGCCAATGGCCAAGACCGGCGATGCATACACCAATGCCCAGCACATAACCCTCAGTCCTCCCATTTTCTTAGCCAGCACCGCCCCATGCGCATAACCCATAGACCCTAAAACTACTGTGATCAGCAGCAAAACATCCGCCAGCTGCAATCCTCCGCCAGATTTAAAGAAGGCATAACTAATAACTGTGGCCGCACCCAACACGCTCGCCCACCAGAATCCTTGTGAAGGCTGCTCATGGTTCATCAAACTAATGCAATACGCGGTCCCCATTGGTAAAAGCCCAATCACAATAGCCCCATGCGACGACGGCAGAAACTGCATGGCATAGGCCACCAAAACCGGAAAGGCAATGCTAATTGACACGCCGACAACTGCCAACGAAAAAAATTGCTTCTTCGTTGGCCACGGTGCGCGCTGCCACCACAAAATCACCGCAGCAACAATCGCAGCAACCAAGGCCCTGCCCATTCCGACGAGAATAGGGTCCAATTGGCTAACTGCCAAACGTGTCATTGGCAAGGTTAAGGCAAAACAGGTCACAGCCACAAACCCCAACAAAAGACCTAACTTTTCTTGTTTTTTCGTGCTCATTGTTTAACTATCATTTAAAGCGCTGGATAATCAATATAGCCGTGGGGACCGGACACATAAAATGTGTTTGGGTCAGGCTTATTTAAAGGCGCATTGGTCATTAACCGCCGCGGTAAATCTGGGTTGGCAATAAAAAGCTGGCCGAACGCCACAGCATCTGCTTCTGTCGCAAGGATCACGGTTTCTGCAGTGTCCTTAGTAAAGCGCTCATTGGCAATATAAACACCGCCAAAGGCACGTTTTAACTGTGGGCCTAAACGTTTTTCTCCTAATCCCTCTCGGGCACAAATAAAGGCAATGCCGCGTTTGCCCAATTCACACGCCACATATCCAAATGTCGCCGAGGGATTTGTATCGGAAACAGAATGGGAATCGCTGCGCGGCGCTAAATGCACACCCACCCGTCCTTTACCCCAAACTGAGATTGCCGCATCAACAACTTCTAACATCAGTCGGGCACGATGTTCAATCGGGCCTCCATAGGCATCGGTCCTTTTATTGGAGCCATCTTGTAGAAACTGGTCTAACAAATACCCATTAGCCCCGTGGATTTCAACCCCGTCGAAGCCTGCTAATTTCGCATTTAAAGCTCCCTTACGGTACGCTTCAATAATGCCTGGAATTTCACTGATGTCCAGCGCGCGCGGCGTCACATAATTTTTCTTAGGCCTCACCAAACTCACATGCCCGTCGGCAGCAATAGCACTGGGCGCAACTGGCTGCTGCCCATTTAAATACAACGGGTCAGAAATTCGTCCCACATGCCACAATTGCAAAAACATCCGCCCACCAGCCTTATGCACGGCATCCGTTATTTTTTTCCAACCGTCCACCTGATCTTGTGACCAAATTCCTGGCGTGTCCGGGTAACCAACGCCCATGGGCGTTACGGAGGTCGCTTCACTCAAAATAAGGCCTGCGGATGCGCGCTGGGTATAATACTGCACCATCAAATCATTAGGAATTCGACCTTCTCCGACGGCACGGCAGCGGGTCAAAGGGGCCATGATCACGCGATTAGGCAAGGTTAAATCACCAATTTTAAGGGGTTCAAATAGAATAGACATGATTAGAAGTTAAAGCCTTTCTTTGATTTTACCAATCCACTGGAAAATAATCTTTAAGGAATTTACCTGACCAATGCTGTCCAGTTATTATACCATGAAAAAACGGATCACACACCCGTGCTGCCCCATCCACAATATCTAACGGGGGTTGAAAATCGTAATCTTGCTGTTTGCGCGTCGAGAAAATAGCGGGGTCTTCATCCGTGACCCATCCCGTATCAACCGCATTCATAAATATCCCATGCTTCTCTAATGTAGCTGCTGAGGTACGCACCAACATATTCAGTGCCGCTTTCGCCATATTCGTATGTGGATGGCGATCTGTTTTCGTATACCGATGGAACTTGCCTTCCATGGCGGAAACATTGACCATGTGTTTCTTGCCAGTATTGTCCCGTTGCATCATTGCTGTTAATTTATTGCACAATACAAAAGGAGCAATGGCATTGACTAATTGCAATTCAATCATTTCTGCCGTCGGAATTTCTCCTAAAACCAGACGCCAGCTATTCGTCTCTCTCAAATCCACCTGTTGCAAATCCGCATCCAGCTTCCCCTTAGGAAAAACAATTTCTGCAGGCAAATTATGGTCATGCATATATGGAATTTGTGAAAGTTTCGCAGAGGCACATAGCCCCATCCCTGTCATCGTTCCATTCCATCCTACAGCGGGAACTGACACTGTATCGGATTTAGAATTCGCAATCAATTCCTTTTTGCATGTTTCAAAAGGGTTCAACAGTGATTGCACCTGTGGGGGCAAATCATTGAAATCTTTAGTTTCATTCGCCATCAAATGCGCATAAAACCCCGGCGGACGACGCACAGTTTGTGCCGCATTGTTAATTAATAAATCCAGACGGTCATAGCGCTGTTGAATATAGGTGCAAAAGAGTTCCACACTTGGCGTATGGCGCAAATCCAGGCCATAGATATGCAGGCGATTGCTCCATTGGTCAAAATCTTTTTCTTTAGAATAGCGAAGCGCAGAATCAACAGGAAAACGCGTGGTAGCAATCACTTGCGCTCCAGCACGAAGCATCATCAGACTTGCCTGATAGCCGATTTTTAAACGCGAGCCGGTAATTAAGGCGACCTGCCCTTCTAATGAGGCGGTCTGAAAACGTTTGGCGTAATTAAATTCCGCGCAATCGGCGCACATGGTGTCATAGAAAAAATGCAGACGGGTAAAAGATTTCTTACAAACATAGCAATCACGGGACTTAAGCAAAACCAGATCCGGACGGGCTGCGTCTTGAGTAATTTGCAAAGGGGCAGTAAATACCGTAGCTTCGCGGGCTGTGCGAATTCCTGTTGCTGCACGCACCCGGCGCTGGTGTTTTTCAATATTTTGGCGTTTGACCTTACGAAAATCTTTGCGACGTTTACGGATTTCATCACGGCTGGGACGGGAAAGCTCTCCGGAAATCCTTAATAGTTCCACACGTTGCTCATGAGCAAGTCGGGCCAATTGCTCGTTGCTGTGCAACAAACCTTTAAGCAATTCGATACACTCTTGCACTTTTTGGGGGGAATATTGAAGCTGCTGCACAGGATTAGACTCACTCATTTAAGTTTTATTGCTTCCTTTCGGATATTTGAATAGAATGATTATATTATGAGTATCGAACAATACGAGGAATTTCTTTGTCCCTATTGCGGCGAACCAAATCAACTTGCGGTTGATGTCACCGGCGGCAGCTCCCAGCAATTTGTGGTGGACTGCGAGGTTTGCTGCGCTCCTATCGTTATCCGATTAAAAATCCATGGTGAAGAAATTATTTCAGTGGATATCTTTAAGGAATCCTGATTTTAAAAACCAGTTTCTTTACTGATGCCGTATGATTTTGATACAGGCACGAAGGACGGTGAGCCTCTCCTGGAAAGAACACCATAAATTGCCCAGCCCTCACCACATGGTCATTAATAAAATGTTCTGCCTTAAAAAACTGGTAATCACCAACAGGATCATATTCCGTATTCGGCTTTAATTCAGTTGAGGGAACGGTTTGCATCAACTCCACCCCAGTTACAACATATTGCAAATCCGCATACACGCGATGGGTTTCAAATTCTTTTTCCAAGGCAGGCTTAGGGACATAGCTCATCACCTTAACAAATAAATCCTTGCCATCAATGCTATGTTCTCCATCGGAAAGATGCCTTGGGTCATTGTTCTTTAAGAAAGAAATAATTTTTTCTTTGGAAGGGATCGAGTAGTGGTTCAGTTGATTAATAGTATCGAATATCATATCGCATCCTTTAAACGCTTAAGTCCGTAACGTCGTGTCTAATTCTTTCTCAGTTGGCAAACTGAATTTGTATTTTGAAGCAAATATCTTATTATTGAGATTTCCCAATACATATTTGGCATATACCGCGTGCTTTTTTGAACAAAGAATGATCCCGATTGGCGGATTCTCACCTTTCGTTGTCTCTTGTTCACGAAAATAATTCAGATAAAAATTCATCTGGCCTGCATCAGCATGGGTCAGTTCACCATTTGCCTTCGAAGTTCGCGCATTGACCAGCCATTTTCAATAGCCTCAATTTCATAAAAAGCTCTGGCCTTCAGATTGTCCTCTTTCAATAATTCACAGTAATGCGACCATGAAAGCTGTGGATTAAATTCGTCAGACACTGTCTGACGAATTGTCTGAAGCTTATTTTTTGTTGATTTGTCAGACACCGTCTGACGTATTGGGAATGACTGATAAAACAAGCGCATCATCTTAAGATTTGTCTCAGAGAACCCCTTGCCAAAACGAGCTATCATATCAACTGAAACCCTTGCTATCAAAGCATCGCCATATTCAGCACGAGACTTGCCTCCTTGTTCATATTCGATAATTTCTCTACCAATACGCCAATATGTTTGCGCTTGCATCGCATCAATAGCTTGAATAGCACGACTACGGCCTCGCGCAATAATACCTGATATATTCATCACAAGCCCTTGATACCCGTCTTTGTTTATTCTTTTATTCATAACATATCCTTTTTTAATTCAAAACTTTACCCTATCCCCTTTAACAAATCCATAAAACAAAAACTCTTGCTGCATTCCCACAAATAATTATAATAACATCTTAATTATTAATTCGAAAGGCCATCAATGAGTAAAGATAAAACAAATTATCTGCTAAAGAAAATTGTTTCGATTATCCCCCCCCCAGCAGGGAAGAGTTCTTGATTTAGGATGTGGCGACGGTAAAACAGGCAAAGAACTATTAGACAAAGGTTTTGTTGTAGATGCCTGCGATATGGACACCAATAATTTTAATTTCAAAGGCTTAATTCCTTTTAAAGAATGTAATTTAAATAATTCCCTGCCTTACCCTGACCAAACATTTGATTATGTTATTTTTATGGAAGTTATAGAACATATCTATAATCCCAGTTATGTCATTTCTCAAATCCACCGCATTCTAAAACCAGGTGGGCGCTTAATCCTATCTACGCCTAACATACTTAATATAGGGTCCAGGTTTAGATTCCTCGTGGAAGGAAGCTTTGATTTCTTTCGTGAACCTACTTTGGATTTTTATAAATGCTTTCCAATTTCTTTGCCAAACTTACATGTGATCCCGTGGCGATATCAAGAATTGGAATATTTACTCTCGTCTCATGGATTAGACGTAATCAATTTCCACGTCGATAAAAGAAAAATGAATTTCTATCCTCTCATGGCTTTTATGATGCCTCTCTTGTATTTAAATGCCATAGCCAAAGAACGTCGTTCTCAAAAAACAGGGAGTGTAGATTATCAAAGAATCAATAAAATCTTACTATCATCAGATATGTTATTGGGAAAACATCTGATCTTAACCTGCATTAAGAAAACTGTTTAATGAAAGAGCTCTGGTCACTCTAATAACCCCCGTCTATTCTTTTGACCTGTCCCCTCATAGTAACCTGGTCCATTCTATTCTATTAATTTCTTCCTCTCTCATCATCGCCATCAAGGGCAATCAATAAATAAACAATGCAATACTCTTGACAATAGGGCCATTCTTGCGGATATTATTATGTACATTTAAATCAGCAAAACCATCAAAATAAGTATTTTTAATCAATATGCCCTCATTTTTCTTTTATTTGTTTGCCCTAACTGCATTTGCTGCAAGCCTTGGCGTGATCTTAGCCCGCAACCCTCTGTATAATGTTTTATCGCTAGTCGTAGTCATTTTTTCCCTCTCTTCCCTATTTATGCTTTTAGAGGCCTTTTTTGTGGGCGTCATTCTTTTGTTAGTC
>CAZHGK010000037.1:0-11897 GCA_964532095.1 uncultured Planctomycetales bacterium
TTCTTGAGGGCCGAACTACCCCCACCACATGCCACCCCTAATCCGACATACAGCTTATCACCAACAACCTCCCGCAAAACAAGCGACGTGCATGTGTTGTGGGGGATGGGGGGTGTGAGGCCTGAAAGAATCTTGGCCACCCCATCGAACTTAAACCAAACAATAAAGCTAACTTACTTATACCCTCAAGGCCTCTACGGGTTGCAATTTCGCAGCCTTAATCGCTGGATAAATAGTCGCTGCATATGTGATCACCATCGCAGCTCCCACAATAATCCCTATATCTGTTGCCTGAATAAGAACAGGCAGATGATCTAAATAATAAATATCCTGTGGCAGCTTAACGATCTGATACTTATCGACGAGAAATATCAAGCCTAAACCCAAGGCAAAACCCCAAAACGTGCCCATCGCCCCAACAGCCAAGCCTTGCCAAGTGAAAATCCGATGAATGGAAGCGTTCGATGCCCCAATGGATTTTAAAATACCAATATCTTTAACCTTGCTGGTAACCGTCACAATCAGGGTGCTAACAATGTTAAACGAAGCCACCAGCACAATCAGGGTTAGAATCACAAACATGGCAAATTTCTCCAACTGTAACGCAGCAAAGAAATTCGCATTCGTTTCCATCCATGTGCGCACCAAATAGCTAAACCCGACGAGATCGTAAATATTCTTCTTAATGGCAGCTGCATCATCTGGCCTGTCTAACTTTAACCCAATCCCCGTCACTGTGTCTGGCGCTGTATGAAAAACTTCCTGGGCCTTGCGCAAATCCACCAGGATCAAATTCATGTCGTAATCATACATGCCGGATTTGAAAATACCAGCCACCTTAAAAGTAAAACGCCAATTAGAACCTGCCACACCCGACGCTGGAGCAATGACCGTTAAGGAATCCCCCACTTGATAACCATAAAAAAGAGCTAATTGCTCGCCGATTAAAACTCCATCGGGAGGTAAATTGGCCACCTTCGTCGTTGCTAAATACTCATCAATCTTTGTAACACCGCCTTCAGTCCTTGGCTCTACCCCGCGTAAAATCAAACTCGCAGCCTTCTGGCCATTTTCTAAAAATACATTGCCATGAACATAGGGCGTTTTAGCAGCAATGCCTTTGAGCGCATTTAATTTAGCGTCTAATTCCTGATATTTTTTAATGCCTGTTTCGCGTTCAACTAACACATGCGCATTGGCACCTATGATCTTCTCACGCAAGTCATGGTCAAACCCACTCATCACCCCGATGACTACAATCAAGGCCGCAACCCCAATGGCAATGCCAAGGACGGAGACAATATTAATCAAGGTCAGAAACTTGTCTTTTTTTGCCCGTAAAAACCGATATGTCAGCCACCATTCAAAATTCATCTTATTCCATCTTTTTGAGTAACGGGAACAAAATCACATCCCTAATCGACGCTGAATCTGTGAGTAACATCACCAAACGGTCGATCCCAATCCCTAAACCACCGGCGGGCGGCATCCCATATTCCAACGCAGTCACAAAATCTTCGTCGATCGTTCGATTTCCTGTTTCCACATCATCTTCCAAATCTGCCTCCAAACGTTTTTTCTGTTCTTGAGGGTCATTAAGCTCGGAATAGGCATTGCCCACTTCCATCCCTGCAATAAAGAATTCAAAACGCTGGGCCACCGCTGGATTATCCGGCTTGGCCTTGGCTAATGGTGATAAGAAGGTAAAATAATCTAATAAGAAAACCGGGTTTGCTTTTTGGTTTTCATCTAATACTTCTTCCACAATTTTCATAACTGCAGAACGGGTTAGGCGATCAATCTTCACATTGCCACCACGCTTGGCCTTGACCTTCACCAACATCATCTCTGCCGTGTCTTCTGCATTAATGTCAAAATGCTCTTTGACGATTTGCGCAAATGAACGGCGTTCCCATGGTGGGGTAAAATCAATGGTCTGTCCTTGGTAGGTAATTTCATACGTGCCATGAACGGATTTCACTAAAGAACTGACGAGTTCTTCTGTTAAATTCATCATATCCTCAAAATTACCGTAGGACTGGTACACTTCAAGCATGGTAAATTCCGGATTGTGGCGCGTGGAAATCCCTTCATTACGGAAATTACGATTGAGCTCATACACTTTTTCCAAACCACCGACGAGCAAACGCTTCAAATATAATTCAGGAGCAATCCGCAAGAATACATCCATGTCCAAGGCATTGTGCTTGGAGGCAAACGGGCGGCCACGCGCCCCACCAGCCATGGGCTGCAACATGGGAGTTTCCACTTCTAAAAACCCCCGGTTATCTAAAAAATTACGGATATAGGACACTGCCTTGCTACGCTTGATAAACACTTCGCGCACTTCAGGGTTGGCAATCAAATCCACATACCGTTGGCGGTAGCGAATATCCACATCTTTTAACCCATGCCATTTTTCCGGCAAGGTTTGCAAAGATTTGGACAGGACATCGAATTTAAGCACACGGATACTGTTCTGTCCGGTTTTGGTAATAAATGTTTCACCTTGGGCACCAATAATATCGCCGATATCTAAATGCTCGAGTAATTCGAAGGCTTCAGCGCCCACCACATCGGATTTGACGAACAATTGCATGCGTCCGCTTTGGTCCATCAGATCAATAAAATGGACCTTGCCGTGGGAACGGTTGGCCATAATACGCCCAGCCACAACCACCTTGGTGTTTTCTTGGAAATCTTTTAAAACTTGGGCAATGGTATGGGAACGGATATACCGTTGGCCATAAACATCCAAACCCTTGGCCCGTAAGAAATCTAGTTTCTTGATTCTAACTTCTTTAATTTCATTAACTTCCATAAATTCCCTTCATTATTTGACCAATATAATTTTAATTTAAATACATAAAGATAGGATATTATATAGAACGGTGTGAGGAAGTTCAAGGTGTATTTTTCGAGGAGAAAGGACAGAAAGACCGCTAAAGCTTGATAAATTTTAACCGCGGTTCAAGGACTTTATAATCGGGATCTTTTGACACAAGGGTGGCAGAATGTTCCAAAGCAAAAGCCACAATAAAGCTATCCGCAATGCCTAAATGCTGAAGACCTTTTAAATCTGCTGCCAACAAACAAATTTTTTGATCCGGGTATAAAAAAGTTACTGGCCAATTTAATAGAGTCGTCAAAACCTGATCCGCCTGCTCACGGGACATCCGGCGTAAAAGCAAGTAATACGCTTCCGTCAATGCCATAAACGGAACGCCGCTTTGGGAAAGAATGTCTTGCAACTTCAAGGCTGGACGTTCTCCAAATAAATAAGCGATGATCGCAGAGGTATCAAGGACGTATACCAAACTTCTTGGCGTAGTGCTCATCTTCCTTGCGCCTTTCTTCGCGACGGTCTTTTAAAAACTCATCCATGGTCATGACCCCTTTGAGCATGCCAAAAGATTTTTCAAAGGCATCTTTTTTATTAACTTCAGGAACAATCATGATCCCATGCCCCGTATCAACAAATTCAACCCTCATGCGTCCTTTTAATTTATAACGCCTGCGGATTTCCACGGGAATCACCACCTGCCCTTTTGACGATATTGTGCATACCATAAGTTTTATCCTCCATGACAAGTGTAAAACATTTGTGGGTAAATGTCAAACTTTATGGCGCAAATGTCTTACCTTTTATTTTGCCCCTACTTCCAAGAACTGACGTAAATCGGTCATGGGTTCAATGTTGGTGATCACGGGCACAAAGCCTGGGGCGTTTTGAAGCTTAGTCAGCATGCCTGCCTGCCGACCAGGCAGGGCAGGATTGATATTAAAACCTTCCGTGTCATTGCGAGAAGTCCCGCCAAGGCGGGACGACGAAGCAATCTCAACATTCATTTTGTCCGCAGTCAAATCAATCCCGCCGGTCCCACTTGTCATTGCCTTAGATTTAGCTAACATACTGCTTTCATTAACAGCGGGCTTTTTAGTACGTCCTTTTCCTAACCAAATTCTTTGAAATATGGGACCAACTTCAGGGATACTAGGAAATTTAGGAAGATCTGCCATTGGGGTTACTGCCAAAGGCCGTGATGAGCCCCCATCTGCATCAATCAATAAGGTATTTTGATTAGATACCGTTGCTATACTGCTCCAATATGCGTCTTTAAAATCTGCAACCTTAAGCCCACCATAACGATCCTGATCTCCAGCTCGCAACCCATAAACAGCGGCATAAATATTCGATACGTACATGGTGTCCGTTTGCAGGCCATTCTTATCCAGCCATTGTTTAATCAGTCCAAATTTAGCTGTATCACGAATATCCAATGGAATAAATTGGATACGGTTTTCAGCAAACATTCGACGGATGAATTCAAAATCATCGTCGGATGAAAGCCATGATACTCCATCTTCTAGGAATTTAGAGAATTCTTCAACCTCACCAAGATGTCGAATATGGTCTCTATCTTCTTCTGTCATGATATGATCATAGAAATTTGTAATCATACCTCTTAAAAAAGCCCGTCTTCTTTCGATACCTTTCCAAGAATCAAGCTGGGGATCTAAAATGGCCTCTCGGACAACTTTCCAGTATACTTCCATATGTGAATTCACATCGCCAAGGATGGCAAAAGCAGGTCGACGTTTGGCAATAATATCAGGATTAATAAAACTACCAAAACCTATGTGTACGCCATTGGGCTTTTTAGGAATTTCTGCTAGCTTCTTAAACATTGCTTCTCGTTCTGCTTCATTACCGACCAACCAGATATCTGAATTATTGACCCCATAATCTTTGCCCAAGTCAGGATAGGCGTCTTTAATTAACATGGCTCGGTTCTTGCTGGCTGATTGCGATTCGGACAATTGGGCGGGGTTGCCAACTTCCCCACTCTTCAATGTCAAATCTGCCAAAATATCCTTCAATAAATCATAGTTATCGTCCAAGGATGTCAATCGATATTCCTTGAGCCCTTTTAAGATTTCTGCATATTCTTTATGCTCTTTACGATCTAAATATTTCTCCATAACCTGATGTACGGATTGTTGTTCCTGAAGATTAGAGAGAGTATTATAAATTCGTTGAAAATAATTAATTTCTCTCGCCGAATATTCTGTTTTATCCTTTTCAAGCTTAATAGCTTTGAATAGCTTTTCTGAATCGCCTGCCAAGAATGCAATAGCAAACGTCATCGTGACGCCTAAATTTTCAGGGCTACCTCCTACAAGACTTATAATTCTATCCTTGGCTTTATTTCTATCTGGTTCCTTCATAATATTTCTCATCAAATACACGGCTAACGCCGATACCAACATTTCCTCTCCTCTTATGTTCCTATATCCAATTACATTAGAATAAATACGTTTCAATAATTTTTGTTTCGTTATCATCGCTGCATTCTTATACTTCTTTGTTCCGATGACTGGATTTTGTGATGGCGACGCAGATAATTGGTGTCTGTCACTTTTTTCATTAGGTTCTCCAATAAATAAAGCCCCCTCTTCACCTTCTGCCATCAATTCTTGGGCCCACAATGAATTTGCCCTTAGATCTACCCCCATAAATTCTGTACTAGTTTGCTTGGTAAAATGAAGCTTATCGGCCATCAGTTTTAAACCATTGGTCAAACTATAAAAATCAAAGATAGCAATTTGTCCGTCGGATCTTAATTTACTCATGAGGTTAAAACTATTTGTTAGAATAATTAGATCCCTAAATGCGCGTCGATTTGATTGGACATAGATAAGCTTGCTGACCGAGGCATTCGGCAGATAAAGCATAATATCTGCCGATGCACGGATGACCTTTATGTTTAAATTTGAATTTTGGGCAGGCAGACTTCCAGATTCATAATCATTTTTAAATTGGGCATACCTGCCATCCGTTGCATTACCGAGATAGGGGTCTATGGCCAATACAACAGCGTCTGGGTTCTTTTGCGCTAAAGCCAAGGCATTAGCTGTATTGCCCGCACCGATTTCAATAATAATTTGTTTTCCTGCCCTAATAGCTTCCTGAATATATTCTGCCGTTTGCCTTGAATTTTTATTGTTATATAAACTTAAGAATGCTTCCAGGGGAGCCATGCTTGTCTGTCTAGCGACCTCCTCTTGGCGCATTTCAATTGCATCCTTGTGCATTGAATACCACTCATCAAAGAGCTCTGATTCACGGCTAAATTCATCGATAGGATCATCTTCTGAGGTCATGGCAGCATTGACTTTAGGTAGTTCAATGATAAACTCAACCTTCCTAACACCCCCCTCAATAATATTACGCGCACTAATACTCGCCCCCATCAAGCGTAGTGCCCTAGCCGTATAACTTAATCCAACACCTGCGTCAGATGGAACCTCTGTGGGCAGTGCTAAATTAGGTTCAAACAATACAGCCCCTTTGGGAAGCTCTCCCTCATTAACCACTCTTAAACGAACATATCCTTTTTTGTTAGAGCGTTGAATACTAAACTTGATCGGAGAAGCCTTGGGATTTCCCTGTAGAGCTTTATACCCATTGGATACAATGCGTTCCAAAGCTAGAAATAACATCTTGGGATTAATCTCGACCCGCCACTGCGTGCCTTGTTGCGGCATTTCAATCGGATGGACATTCCTTCCTTGTTTGGTATCAAACTTGTCTTTTTAATCATGTAAAAATTTATTTAAATCAACTGACTCGTTTTCTACGCGATCATTTTCACTTAAAAAATCAATTAAAACCGGGAGATTGATGTCGATGTGCTTCTGACAAACGCGTAATAATTTACTCTTGGATTTTAAAACATCTTTATATTGTCCGGACAGAATGGCTTGCTTTACTTTCTCAATATCAATCCTAGATGCATAAGTTGAAAGTTCATTAAAAAATAACTGCTGGTCAATATAAAGTTGCCTTAATTCTGCTTTTAATTGGTAGACTTTGGATTTTTTCTGATCCCAAGAATTATTCCAAGAAGCAACTCTACGAATCGCTTCTATTCGTGAGGCAATATCAAAATATCTTGAATTAATACTTTGAATCCTATCAAAAAGATCATCAATAGGTTTTTTATATTCTGCAACAAGATACGCCCATCCAAAAAATCCAAACATGGCCGATAAATCCCGTGTGTAATCCAAGCGCCCGCCATGCTGAATCAGCTTTGTGGCGATAAATATTTGCTCAAACTCCTCCTTAACGGTCATCATAGCCTGACTACGCCCTACTTGTTCTTGGGCTGGATTTATATTTACATCCAATCTTAGTGAACGAGTGCTCATTGCTGAATTTGGGAGATGATCCGTTGTCGTTAACGTGGCAAGATTTAATTTAAATCCGCCGGAAAAATATTTGCGAGGGATGAGCTTATCAGAAAAGATTGCTTCGCCCGTTGGGCTCGCAATGACACCATCTTCTTCCCTAATGTAGTTGTAGACACCTTTTTTGAAGGCTTGGAGGTATTGTTGGTAGATTCCCTCTGCGTCATTCTGAGTCGAAGACGAAGAATCTAAAGATGCCTTATGATCCTTCACTTCGTTTGTGATGACAGGATGGTCATAACCGACGCCTTTAATTTTATTTTGATTGGAATACACTTGATTGAGAATACTATCTTTGATTTTCTTCTTGTACCACGTGGCTAAGATAAGTGAGTTATAAACCTGACGAAGCTTGGCAAAGTTTTTGCCTTGGTTGACTTCACGGGTGAGTTCGGGGATTACAACTTCTCTGATGATTTGAGAGCCTAGAGTGTTAATGTCATTCTGAGGGAGTGCAGCGACTGAAGAATCTAAAGGCACCTTAAGATCCTTCACTTCGTTCAGGATGACAGTATTTCTTTGTAGTGACAAATAGTCTTGTTCCAACATGACCTTAAGATGAGACTCAACGATGTAGGCCGTTCCGTTCTTTGAGTTCTCATACACCACCGCCTTCTCAGGTACGATCCACACCTTGTTAAACGTATTCACGGGGATATTCGTATTCCCATACTTCTTAGCTGCTTCTTCGTAGATTCGTTTCCAGAATTTCCGACCTATTTCATCTTCAGGATAAATTAACGATGCCGTGATTTGCTTGAGCATATAATCTTGTGCAAGTAAATCTCGACCCATTTCGGTCTGTCCAAAACTATCAGGCACAATGCGGTCTTTTTCGTAGGGAGACAAATTAACCCACAAATCTTTTTCAGGAGTGGTTAAGCTGGCGAGGAAGTACTTGATAAGTTTATTAGCCTCCTGCCTTAAATTCGGGGACGTCCCCCGATCTAATTCGGGGGACGTCCCCGAATTATCCCCCTGGTCTAAAATGAACTCAAATTTGAATGGTTGGTCGGGATGGACTTTGATGCCCCTTAAAATGGCAGGGTTAAAGGCAGGGCTTAGATGCACCATCTGACCAGGTGTAGGCAAAAGCTCTTGCGCGGCAATGGGTTGTGGGAAAACCATGCCCGAAAGCACAAAGCAGGCTAATAGGTAAAATATGATTACTTTACGGAACATGCCTCAAAGATAACATATTATCTAAATATATGCCAATTTACGCAGCGACGAGGCAGATGCCAAATTTATTGGCTAAGGCAATGGTGCGGGCGTAATCAATGATCAGGGTTTTACCTGATTCAATACATAAACAACTGGCTTTCACAGCAGCCATGGTTTGGATGGTTTTAGGGCCAATAACCGGCACATCAAAACGGTTATCTTGTTTGGGTTTAGAAGTTTTAACGACTACTGCGCCAAAGCGAGAAATTTCACCGCCCCGCTTGATAGCAGCATCCGTACCTTCCATGGCTTCGATCGCCACAATGGCTTTTTCTTTGACCACCACCGTCTGACCAATATCAATGCCCCCCATCATTTTGGCGATGGTAAAACCAAATTCGATATCTGCTAACTGTGCGACCGTCGGGGCTGTTGAGCTCAATGTCCCTTTAGGCGCTAAATATTTCTTTAGCAGCATGGTCGAATCCAAGAGCGTCATACCTTCCCTGGCTAATCGGTCTGCTACGGCTGCAAAAATGGTATCGGTTTTACGATCCCTTAATGCATCTGCTAGTGCTTGAAATTCCTGGTCTAATTTGACAGCAGGATTAAATAAATTATCAGGATTAACCTGCCCTGCCATGATCACTTCCTTGACACCCTGAGCACGGAAATAAGCAAATAATTTGGCTAATTCCCCGACGTGAAAACATTGGTATTGATCGACAAAAAAACGTAAAAACGGCGAGGTATCACCTTTAACACCGGCAGCGATGATGCGGTAATTTTGGTCGCGCGCAGCACGGGCAAATAAAAAAGGGAACTCACGGTTCCCGGCAATTAATCCAATTGTTTTTATCGTATCCTGCATACTGATTTTTGGGGCCTGCCGGATCGGCTCGGGCTTGGTGCTCCTGTTTTGATTTATGTAAGCTAGCCCTTTGGTACCGGGGTTTCCCTCGGTGTGATACACATTCTGGTCCGTCCGCTCCAAGCCAGCTCGCCTCCCGTCACCCAAAAATATCAGGAAATGCCGCGCTTAGAGGTTTGAATAAAATCAATCAGGCGATTAATTTCCGGCACATTCTTAAATTGGGCCTGCACCTGGGCAACGGCATTGGAACGATTCAACCCTTCATTAAAAAGGATTTTAAAAGCCCGACGCAAAGCCAGCATTGTTTGCGAAGAAATTTCTGCACGTTTTAGCCCAATGGAATTAAGGCCTCGTAATGTGGCTGGATTCCCGTCGACCATGGAGTACGGAGGAACATCCTGATTAACCTTGGAACACCCTCCAATAATGGACAAGTATCCTACACGGGCAAATTGGTGCACACCGGAAAGCCCGCCAATCACCGCGCGGTCTTCAATGGTGACATGCCCGGAGAGACCCACATAATTAGCCAAGACACAATCGCTGCCAATAACACAATCATGGGCCACATGGGAACAGGCCATGAATAAATTATTGTTTCCAATCGTCGTCACAGCCCCACCTTCCATCGTCCCTGGATTGACTGTGACAAATTCACGAAAAATATTATTGCTGCCAATTTTTAAATAGACCTTATCGCTGCTGCGATGCTTTTTATCTTGAGGTGGCGAACCAATGACTGCGCTGGAAAATATTTGGCAACCACTGCCAATTGTCGTATGCCCGGCAAGAACGCAATGGGCGCCGATGGAAACATCATCGCCAATCACAATTGGCCCCTCAATTACGGCATACGGACCCACCGTGACATTTTTACCTAAAGTCACATCAGAGGAAACAACAGCTGTTGGATGAATATCTACGTTCATTTGGATAAGTACTCTGCGTCTGTATATGAAAATAACATTTCTGCTTCAACCACGATTTCTCCGTCGACCTTGCCTACCCCTTTAACCTGGGCCGTGCGTTCACGGTCACGGATGATTTCAATTTCCATCATCAATTGGTCGCCTGGAACAACCACCTTGCGGAATTTGACCGCATCGATCGACATAAATAGCGCTACTTTACCATCATGCGCGCCGCTGGTCAAGACCACAACTCCCGCGGTCTGCGCCATCGCCTCAACCATCAATACCCCAGGCATAACCGGACGTTGAGGAAAATGGCCTTGAAAAAAACCATCATTAATCGTGACATTCTTAATCCCAATGCCTTTTTTACCTCGGTCCACTTCAATCACCCGGTCCACCAACAAAAATGGATAACGGTGAGGCAGGATTCTCATGATGTCATTAATGTCATAGATTTTCTTTTTGGTCATTGTTTGCTCCGTAATTTTATGCACCAACTGACGATTTAATGCGTGCCCACTTTTGACCCCAGTCACCCGGCCATGGACACGTTGGCCTAATAAAAACAAATCTCCGACGATATCTAACGCCTTATGACGCGCGCATTCATCCTTAAAACGCAAACTGTTACCGATCGGGCCATCATTACCAATGATCAGTGTATTGCGCTCATTAGCCCCCTTGCCTAAACCATGGGCACGGATTTGAGCAACTTCACTTTCCAAACAAAATGTCCTCGCTGGCGCTAAGGCTGCTTCAAAATCTCCTTCAACCCCACGCCCACTGTAAATTTGCTTTTTTAATTGAGGGTGATCATATTCTAATGTGTAATTAACAATAAATTCGTTTGCTGGCTCAATGGTGATGGATGCCCCATTGGCCGTAACTGTTAGGGGTTCTTGAATTTCTATAATCTGTTTAGGCGCATCCAAAACCTTAATACCGGCTTTTTTAAATGCCTGCACAAATTCTAGGCTGCTGCCATCTAAACCAGGAACTTCTTCCGCATTGATTTCAACAATGGCATTATCAATTCCCAACCCATTAAACGCTGCCAACAAATGCTCAATGGTCATCACCTGCGCGCCATTGGCTGCAATGGCTGTACAACGCGTTACTCCCTCGACGGCATTTTGTGGGCAAACTTCAATCCGGGCTGACGAAGACAAATCCGTCCGAATAAAAACCACACCGCTATTGGCAACGGCTGGTTTTACGACGATCTTCACTGAAACACCGCTATGCAAGCCGATGCCCTCTAAAATAACAGGCGCAGCAATGGTGCGCTGAAACTCCGTCATAATTATCTTTCTAATTGCGCTTCTAAATCCGCCACGCGCTTTTTTAAATCTTTGATCATTTGCGCGTAATGGTCCAAACGCTGGATATGTGCGTTGGTTTTAAATGCTTCTTTAATTGGTTTGGCCGGGGAACCGAATACCTGCTCGCCTGCTTTAATGGATTTACTAACCCCCGACTGAGCTGCCACAATTGCCCCGTCGCCAATCGTCAAATGGCCAACCACGCCGACTTGCCCCGCTAACACCACATAATTGCCCAAACGTGAACTTCCGGAAACTCCGGCCTGGGCCACAATCAAACAATGTTTGCCAACAATCACATTATGGGCGATATGCACCAGATTATCAATCTTGGTCCCTTGGCCGATCACCGTCTTATCAAAACGGGCC
>CAZHGK010000037.1:11907-12475 GCA_964532095.1 uncultured Planctomycetales bacterium
GATCGTGACATTCGCACCAATTTCCACATCATCTTCAATAATAACAGTCCCAACTTGCGGGATTTTGACATGCTTTCCATCGACAGTAATATAACCGTACCCGTCGCTGCCTACCACAGTGCCATTATGAATAATCACCCGGTTACCTACAGTAATATTTTCCCTTAAGGTCACATGCGGGTACAGTAAACATTCCTGGCCAATATGGCTACCATGCCCAACATAACAAAATGCGCCAATCACAGTTTTATCGCCTAACACAACACCTGGCTCAATCACCGCATACGGGCCAATGGCCACATCCCGACCCAAACGGGCCTGGTCGGCAATAATCGCTGTCGGATGAATACCTAACGGCAAAACAGACGGGGCTTGGCTTAAGAAGAAATTCATGACCTGCGTAAAAGCCAGCGACGGATTATCGACCCTAATAAGAGTTTTTCCCGCCAAGGACGTCTGGCGGGAAACAATAATTGCGGAAGCTTGACTATCACCAGCTGCTGTTAAATATTTCGCATTGGCTAAAAATGTCAAGTCCCCGGATTTTGCCTCTGAGATGCCGGAAAAT
>CAZHGK010000037.1:12485-15974 GCA_964532095.1 uncultured Planctomycetales bacterium
GTCTGTCACCGATAATTTCCCCGCCTATAATCTGAGCTATGTCGGCAACGGATTTATCGATCATGCAACTTTACTTCTTTCCAGGATATGAATCGTTTAAAGATTTTAAAACTTTATCCGTGATATTCTGTTCTTGATCACCGTAAATTAAAACGCGATCATTAAAAATGAAGGAATATCCTTCCTTTTTGGCCATGTTACTGACGATCTTTTCCACTTCCAACAAGATTTCACGCACTTTGTCGTCGCGCTTCTTGGCTAATTCAGTACGTTTTTGTTTATCAAATTCAATCAAATCTGCCTTGTCTTTTTCGATCTGGGCAGATACTTTTTGCTTTTCATCGTCTTTAAGTAACGCTAATTTGCTTTGGGCATCACGGACTTTTTGGACTTTAGCATCTAATTCTTGCTTGAAGCCTTCGCCTTCTTTTTGCAAAACAGCGTCGAAATCCTTTGTCTTTTGATAATTATCAAAAACCCTGCTTAAATCCACGTAGGCCACTTTCAAATCCTTGGCAAAAGCAGGTGTTGCTAACATCAAACCAAATGCGAGTACTGCTAATCCTTTAACCGCTTTCATAACTGCCTCCCTGTGTTTATGGTAATACAATTAAAACCCGCGACTGACGCTGAAATAAAACTTGCCACTTTTCTTATCTTCGCCAGGCTCGCTACTTAATGGATACCCATAGTCAAGATTAATGGGACCAATAGGTGTTTTAACGCGCAAGCCAATCCCGGTACCGGATTTAAGGCCACCGTCACCAAAATCTTTGACCTTTGACCACACATTACCGGTATCAAAGAAAACTGCAAGTTTTAAAATTTCAACAATCGGCACAGTGTATTCAATATTACCGACGAACATGGTTTCACCACCGATAGGATCGTCGTTATTGACTGGATCCAGAGGACCAACCTTACGTTCATTATACCCGCGGATGGAATTGGCCCCACCAGCAAAATAACGCTCGAAAATCGGCACGCGATCTGAATTGCCATAGGCCTTAACTAACCCAGTTCGTGCAGAAATTTCCAACACCGTCAACAATTCGTTAAATTTAAAAGGCATGTAATAACTGCCGCCGGTTTGCAAACGGTAAAAATCCTTATCACCGCCGAGCACACCACCAGCTAAATCTGCATTATTACGGACAATAAACCCTTTGGTTGGACTTAATGTGCTGTCCCGATAATCATTGGCTGTACTAAACCCGAGCGAGCTGACCACATTGGAACCTTCTTCATCACGTAGATCCGAGGAAACATTGCTATCTAAATTCCCAATTTTAATTTGTTCCAAACGATACACGCCACCGATGGAGAAATTATCATCAAAGCGTTTGCCTAAACGTAAGTCCGCTCCTGCACGACGTTCATCATAGGCATACCCTGTGCTGCTGTCGCGGTTACGGTCTGTCAAATAGGCATCGAACCCGCCGGAAACAGGATAATCAAACAACCAAGGTTCAGTAAAACTCAACAAGAAATTCTGGTGCGTTGAACCAATTTCCGCGCGCACCTTCAAATCTTGCCCACCACCGGTAAAGGAAGGCCAATTGGCGAAATCGAAATTCTTTTGCTCAACTTCCACAAACCCGACGAGCTTATCCACGGTACTATACCCGCCCCCGAAAGAAAAGTTTCCGGTTTTAGCTTCCTTGACCTGGACTACTAAATCTTTCTGATCACTTTGGTCAGTATCTTCTATATCGTAACCAACATCTTCAAAGTAGGCTAAGTCCTTTAAACGTTCCTTGGACTTGCGTAATTTTTGGCCGTCAAACTGGTCGCCAGGATACATGCGCAATTCCCGACGGATAACAATATCGCGCGTGCGGGTATTCCCCTGGATTTTAATTTTATCGATATAGGCCAAACTACCTTCGGTAATATCCAAACGCACATCGACCTTACCGGTTTCGGTATTAAACGAGGTAGCTTCCTGCACGTTCGCAGAAATATACCCTTGGTCAAAATACGCATTGCGGATATTGGCAATATCTTCGTCCAATTTCTCACGGCTAAAAATATTACCTTCTTTGATATTTTTAATGTCGATTAAAATATCTCCTTGTGATAATACTTTGTTACCTGAGATATTGAGGCTCCCTACATAGTAACGCTTACCTTCATCAACGGTAATATTCACATTCACCAAACCTTTATATAAAGGCTCGACGACATATGAGGCCTTGGCATCAATATAACCGTTTTGTTCATAAAAGGCAGTGATGCGGCCAATGTCTTCTTCAAGAACATCTTCTTTCAATAAACCCCCGTTAAACAACCATGCCCAGCGGGATTTGATCACCTGAATAATTCTTTTATCAGGATAGGCTGTATTGCCATACACATTGATGCGACGGATTTTGACACGATACCCTTCACGGATAATAAAATGCAGGGTAACCTTGCTGGTTGCTTCATCCACGAACGATTCCACATCCACCTTAACCTGGGTTAAACCTTTTTTCTTATACAAATCTTCAATGGTATTAATATCGTCTTTAAGAGCTTTGTTATCCAAGAACTTATCTTTCTTGGTCTTCATCTTGCTTTGTAAAAAGTTCTTATTATAGTAACGAATCTTTGAGAACGTAATTTCATCAACAATCGGCTTTTCCTTAAGCCGCACAATCACCTTATAACCGCCGTCCACATCTTCATGGTCAATTTGCACGTCCACAAAATGGCCAGTGTTGTACAAGCGTTTTAAGTCATCCCCTACTACATTTTCCTGGTATTCTTGCCCGACGCGGGTCTTAATTTTGGCTAAAACTTGGGCTACCCCAATGGACTTATTGCCCTGAATATCAATGGATTTAACAATTTTACCGCCGGGAGAAACAACTGCTGCATCCTGGGCTGGCTCTTGAGTTGACTCTTGAGCTACCTGGGCGTCAGCCGATTCTTCTTCAGCTTTAACTTCTTGAGATGGCACAGCTTGGGTGTCTGCTTGAACATCTGCTGCAGGCGCAACATCTGCCGGAGCTTGTGTGTTGGCAACATCCGCGGCTTGCTCCTCAGCGAAAGATTGTGCTGTGGTTAAAATAATAAATAAAAGAATAATGGGGAGGGGGGATAATTTTTTTAACATGTCGTGATTATAAATTCTCCTAACGGCACTGTCAAATGACAAAAAGGTTTTTTAATCCGAATGATGTGTTTCCAGGTTGGCAAATTTCACAAATTCTTTAAAGAACTTAAGGCGCACAGTTCCCGTCGGGCCATTACGCTGTTTGGCGATAATAGCTTCCGCAATGCCGCGGTTTTCTTCGGTAGGATTGTAATATTCTTCGCGCATGAGTAAAACAACCACGTCCGCATCCTGTTCAATAGCCCCGGATTCACGAAGATCTGACAATTGTGGCCGGTGATCCTGACGACTTTCAACAGCCCGGGACAACTGGCTAATCGCAATCAATGGCACGCTTAATTCACGCGCTAAAGCCTTTAAAGATCTAGAGATTTCGGAAATTTCTTGTT
>CAZHGK010000038.1:0-15620 GCA_964532095.1 uncultured Planctomycetales bacterium
TCCTTTTCATAAGGTGAAAGATTAACCCACAAATCTTTTTCAGGAATAGTTAATGTTGCTAGAAAATAACGAGCCATCTTTTCAGCTTCTTGTTGAAATACAGCTTCGCTGACTGTGGCATCACCACCATCAACAATAAAACTAAATTTAAATGGGTCATTAGGATATACGCGTATTCCTTTGACCAGGATAGGCCTATAGGAAGGACTGACGTCGACCATCTTCCCAGGGACAGGAAGATTTAAGAATGAATTCTCTCCAGCATGGGTCAATAAAGTCCCTGAGCTCAAAGAAAAAACAAGGCAGAAAACTAATAAAACGCGCGCCAATCGGCAAAAAAACATTAGACCCTTTTATTAATTTAATAATGCCAAACGTTTTTGACGATCCAGCGGAATCGTATTGTCTTTAGTCAACTTTACAGGATTGCTTCCATTAATAGGCTGGTTTAATCCCAACATCATCAATACATTCACCCGCTGTTCATTGGTGATAAATGGGATCACCCCTTGTATGTTCATGGTTTCAATATTTTGTTGGCCAAATGGCAATGGCACACCATTAGGATCCCTTTTATACTGCAAATCAATCAAGGCAGGATCGAGATTAATACCCCCGACCGTTTGGGCAGCACTAAATTCTTCAGCCCTAGCTCTGTCTTCTAGTTTACTGCTAAATTTAAGAGCTGCCCGATCATATTTAGTCAAGAAATCATTCCAGTCCGTATTACGTTGATAGAAATCCTCACGCACGTCATATAAAGGATCCCCTGGTTGATTTTTTCGTGTCGCATATTCTAAAAGCTGGTCTTCATTGTCAAACCTAACTTGACCATGCTCCATCAAGTTCGCGGTTTTATAAATTGCCAGTATATGTAAAGCTAATTCCAACGCTTTATCCGGTGGCCGTTGAAAAAGATTACGGCCGATAATACTTCCGTTTCCGCCACCAAAAGCTATTGCAGCAATTTCTTTTAGAACCTCATCATCATTCTTGGGATTTCCTCCTGAGAATATAAGATCTCTTGTGCCACCCCAGGCCGCTAACGCCTTCATTTGCCGTACTCGTTCAGCAAGGGATAAATTAATGTGATCAAAAGGATCTCCTTCAGCTTTATGAACCCCAAATTTTTTTACAGTATTCTTGTCCATTTTAGTATCCATCATAACATCTGAAGGTGGCTTAACTTTTACAATGGCTGCCCCTGCTTCTAATGCCATATTAGCCGCGCTTAAAGAAACATCAAAAGCGGTTTCCAATTCGGCCTTTGTCAATTTCTCTCCACCTCTAGGATAGGCCCATACAATAACAGGAAGATCATTGGCGTTCGCTTCATCAATGACTTTTCTTAACTCATCCAATTGCTCATTTTGTTCCAAAGATCCTGGATAAATTGTAAAACCAATGGCAGCTACCCCTAACCTGGCCAATTCTTTAATATTGCCAATTCTCGCGGAATGCATTTCTGCTTTAGGATTACCGCCCACGGAAGAACTCATATTGACCTTGGCGATCAAAGGCACCTTGCTGGCCCATTTAGGGGCAATTTGTTCAATGGTTCCAGCCAAACCGGCAAACCCATTAAAACCTAGTCGATAAGCCATTTCTATTTGCATTTCTTTCACAGCCATGGGAGGTTCAGGAGCAAAGCTAGCACCTGGCGAATGTTCCACCCCTTGGTCAATGGGCAAAATAACCATCCGTCGTGTTCCACCTAAAACCCCCGTGTTATACAATCTTGCTATATTTTCCCTAAATCTTACAGATTTAGACGCAAAAACATCATCTAACATAGTTTTGATTTCATCGGCACCTGATGCTGGTAATGACTCCGATCTTGGATTCTTCATTGGAGTAACTCGAGAAGCAGGAGCAGCAAAAGGACTAGCAAAACTCCTACTACGAGCCAAAGAATTTACTCTAGGTGCTACTCCTGGCGCTCGGGTGGCAATAGGCGCCCGATGCAGCATGCGTGGCTGAGGGATCAATAGAGCATCAGCCGAAGCAATATTACCGCGATCATCTAATTTCAGGCTGGCAACTGCCTCTGTAAACTCCGGCTCACGGTATTGTTTTAAACCACTGTTTTGGTTTGCCTGTGCAAATCTTTGATATTTATCAAGAGTAGTTCGCCCCTCTTTGGGTTGAAGCGTTACTCCGGGACGTAGATTAAAAGGTTCATTGATAATTTCCTGTACGGAAAATCTTTTCCCTTGCATATGAGCATTGGAAATATCCCTTTTGGCTTTTTCATTTAAATCTGCTTCTAAACTGCCGCGACCTTCTTCGAGGCGTAAATGAAAAATATCATTACGAAAAGCTGTATAAGCAAATTCCACTAGTTTATCCAAAGCTGCCTGCTCTTTAGGATCTAAACTATTTATCTTTTCTCCCGTAAGAATGTCATCAAAAATCTGCTGGAAAGATTTATTACTTTGTTTTCGTGTGGCCAGAGCTTTTAACCAGGCATCCCGATGCCGGCTATACCTTTGTCCACCTGGTTTAAGATTATTTTCCGCTATACGACGTTTGGTTTTTTCTGTAGCCAAATTTTCATTTAAGAAAATTAATCCTTCCATAAAATTAATCATCTCAGACCGTAAACGTTGAGCTTCCAAATTATTTGGATTTTGAGCAAGCTTGTTAATTAAGAACAAAGTCTTGTTTTGAACCAAATAAGGTGATTGTATGCTCCTACCACCAATATACACAGGTAACGCTAATTCTTGACGTTTAAACTCATTTTTAAGCGCCATTTGTATTTCAAGCAGGCTTGTAGTAATAATCTCTTCATCAAACGTAAAACTAATTGCCATAGGAGCTGAAAGAAAACCTAATTGATCTTCCAAGCTACGAACAAATTTACCCAATTCCAAAGCCGCCTGACGGGCAAAACTCCATTTTGTTATTGTGCCATCCGCATGCTTTTCCCCATATTTAACAAGAGGAGTCAGATCAAAGTCAAAATTATATACACCTGCTTTAACAGCTTCCAGTACCCGGGCTTTGGCATCCTTAACAGCATTTTCTAAAGGATCACCAATCTTGTCCATACCACTTAATCCCACAAAAGGCCCATATGGGGCGAAATTTTCCGGGTCGATGGCAATACGGTCCAAATTGGCAAAAACCAATCCGCCTTCATTGCCAGATGTGCGGATCGCAGCTGCATAAACCGAAGCCATGGTCGCAGGCACATACCCAGGCTCAGGATCTTCAAGGCCAGGTATTTTAGCTTCATTTAAAAAAGCATATTCAGGTGCCAATGGCGCTTTTCTTTTGTCAAAACGCCGATCCGGGGCATTTATATTGATCACAGCAACAGCGCTTGTATCCCTGGCAGCCACCATGAATTGTTCAATCGCCAAAGAATTAGAACCGGAACCAATGCCTGGATCAAACGGCATAACAAGACCTTGCACATCTTGTGTTGAAGCAGAATGAATGTTTAAACTATGGGCTGCCTGACGGATAATTTGTTGGGCCAATTGGCGCACTTCTAAATTGGGGTTAAATTTGGCTTCTTCTTCCAAATAATCCAAAAGGCCATATCGGGCTGTAAATTCTTGACGGTCTTTGATTTCCACATTTAATACTGATTTCTGATTAGCATTTCTTGATTCATGAATGGCAATCACAGGAGATTTAACATTAAACTCATCAACCGCCTCAATTAATTCTTCTATTGTCTTTGCTTTAGGTTGGTTACGGTCTATTTCATCAGCTGCTTTCTTGACTGTATTCCATACCTTGGCTGTAAAACCTTTTTCATTATCATACCAGGCTTTGTAATGCACCAAATATTGGTTACGTGTTCCTCTAACTTTAGTAACTTCAATGCTGTCTAATAAAATAGTTTCTGAAGCTGTTGAGCCTAATAATTGTTTGGAATCAAAATTACCTTCAATGACATCAATAATACCTTGATATCGGGGAGATTTAGCAATTTCACGCACATTTCGTCTCAAATCTTCGACAGTTATTTGTTCTCCCTCTGCAACCGACACCACCTTGGTAACTTCCGACAAGGACATATTTGACCCAGGATAACGCAAAGAATCCGCACTAAATGTCTTAGGGTCTAAACCTAATAAATCAGGAATTGCTTTACTTGCGCCCGTAGTTTCAATACGACCGTTATCCATGGCAGATGGCCTACTATTTGTATCCACAGGACTATCCGAATTTGTCGATGCATGTACCGTCAGAACATAGGCGGTATGTGTTGGTAATTTCCCATCTACTTTCGGAGTTTCCCCAGATAATTGGAGACGAGCATTTTCTAAATCTCTAACTTCCTCAGCTTCCCTGCCTCCAGAAGTCATAAGTACATCTTCAAAAGGAGCCACACTATTCGTTGTGCATGAAGAAGAGCTACATGTGTCTACCCCCTTGGCCAATAAATCTGTTACACCAAAAAGAACAGTTTCTACCTTGGCACCATCAGCGTCTGTTTTGCTAGGTGAAGTATTAATGACTTTTTTAGCTCCCGCAGTTATATATTCCTGTAATGTCGAAGGAGTCTTACCTTCAATGGCATCAACGGCAATATCAATACCATATTGCGCTAATGGCAGGGATTGTATAGAATCTCGATTATCCGTGATATAAATTTTTCCTGAATTTTTCCCTTTATAAGTAATATCAACCCATTCGACTCCATTATCTTCTCCGGAAACTATAGAATCCCCTACTACCTCCCTACCTCTATCACGTACTAGAAATGAACCGTGGACTGAATCCCTGGTAAGAGCATTAATAATACTTTTCGCAGTAGTACCATTGAGTAAAGTTAATTTTACCCCACTTTCACTTCCACCAGCATCCAACCATTCCCTAATTAATAAAGAACCTATACGGCCACCTGCGCCGTTGATAAAAAGATTCTTCACAGGGCCTTCCAATATAGGTTGGCGCACACGGGAATGATCACTCCTAGAACCTTGCAGTGCTGGTAAACCATCTATAATACTTGGTGAATCTTCTTTAATAGCACCATCAACGGTGGGGCCCAAATCATACAAAAGATTTAAATCAATTTGGGTAATGCCATTGGCTTTTTTAACAGACACGGATTTTTTATCAATAACCGTGGCAGATTCACTGTCTTCTGTCCAACGCATCTGTCGCACATCAATGCCTGTGATTTGCAAGGCCTTACGCAATGCCTCCGCGTCAATATTCAATTCTGATGGCACCACAACTGTCATATGGTGCATAACCTTCCCACGAGGGATAGGGACAACATCAACTGTTGTTTGTGGTTCAAATTGAAAGACATGCAAGGCCCCATGCTTATCTAATACCTTAATTTTTCCATCAACGTCTCTAAATGTTGTTCGAGGAGCCCCTTCAGAGCTGGTAGTAATGGAACGACGGACAGTAGCATTTTCACCACCAGCTAACGAAAGGATTTTTGCTAGTACAGGTTTTTCACGCTCAATAGCAATAGACTTAAAATTTTTATAAAAATTTCTGGCAGCTTTTTGGTTATATTGCAATTGTTTCTCTTCAGAGGGCTTATTCGCAATCATTGCCGCAGTTAAAAATTGATTCGCTTGTGCCGTAATTGTTCCGATATCTGCTGCCTTAGGACCAATGGGTTGCAAAAGGACATTATATGTCGTATCGTTACCATTGACCTGGCCAAGATTTCTTACCTGATCATTAGCGACAGTCGTAACGGTTTTAATTCCCCCTGCAACCATGGCAAAACTTCCCTCAATCCCGCCTGCTACATATTTCCTGGATGTTATTTTTTGCGCATAGGGGTCTAGTTCCTCACGAATATAATTGTAAACACCCTTTCTAAACGCATTCACATACTGCTGATAAATCTTTTCTTTGACCTGCTTGTCAGTTAAATTAATGCCATTGATCCTATTTTTGTTCGCGTAAGCAGCAGAAAGAATGGTTTGCTTAAGGTTCTGTTTATACCATGTCGCTAAAATCAAGGAATTAAATACCTGGCGCAATTGGGCAAAACCCTTGCCTTCATTAACTTCCTTCTCTAATAAAGGAACAACGGTTTCTTTAAGGATATTTTGATAAATCTTGTCCTTTTCCTCGGAAATCTTGGTATTCCCATTTTTCATCAAGGCATTGTAATCTTGCTCTACCATTACCTTGAGATGGGATTCTAAAACAAAAATGTGGTTTGCTTGTTGGTACACAGTGGCTTTGGAAGGAACAATCCACACCTTATTAAAGGTATTGACTGGAATATCTGTGGATCCATATTTGGCATGGACGGCTGAATAAACATGATCCCAAAACTTTTTACCTGATTCATTTTCAGGATAAATTAAAGACGCGGTCAATTGCTTTAATACAAAATCTTGTGCCAGGACATCACGACCCATATCGGTCTGGCTAAATTCTGTGGGGATAATACGCTCTTTTTCATAGGGAGATAAATTGACCCATAAATCCTTCTCAGGCACAGTTAAGGAAGCCAAGAAATACTTGATCATTTTCATAGCTTCAGACTTTAATTCTTCACCTTGCAAATGGCTGTCACCTTTAGAAACAATGAAATCAAATCTTAGAGGATTATCAGGATATAACGTAATCCCTTTAACCATTGCAGGAGTGTATTCATGAGTCAAAGATAAAATTTTGCCAGTATCAGGTAGAGTCAGGACAGCTTGGGCATAACCGACAGAAGGAAAATTAAAGGAAGAACAAACAAAGCATAAAAGAATAATCAAACATGTCATTCTTGAAAAAAGCGCTTTCCTTAAATGATAAAAAATCATAATTTTTCCTTTATTAAAATTTGTTTTTATACTTAGTTTTGAGGTCGAAAAAATATAACATATATTTAATTATTGTCAAGGTTTTGAAAATACCGTAACGTATTGATAAATAACAACTTGTAATTCTATTTAAAAAATTATTAACAAATTAATTTTTAAAATCTGGATTAAGATGATTTTAAAGGCAGGAAAATAGAAAACACAGACCCAACACCCTGGGCACTTTGGACATCTACCTTGCCATGATGGGCTAAAAACGTTCAAATATCCGAGACAAATATTCAGGGGCAATCCCAATCCCTGAATCTAAAATATCAACCCTCACCCATATCCCTTCAACCTTGGCTTTAACTGCCAATCGCCCATTTTCAGGCGTAAACTTAACAGCATTATCCAAAAGATTTATAAAAACCTGCTCCATCCTTTGACGGTCCATCTTAATTTTGGGAATATCCTCTGCTATATCCACTTCAATCTTCTGGTGCTTACTATTAATATGGGCTCTCTGCAAAACAACAACTTCATTTAATAATTTTTCCAAAGACTCTTCCTTAAAATCCATCTTCACTTCTTTAGATTCTATCGAAGACAAGATCAGCAAATCATTCACCAAATTCTCCAGACGTTGAGTCTGGTCAGCAATAATCTCTAAAAACCTTTTTGCATTCGCCTTATCATCAATCGCCCCATTGGACAAGGTTTCCACAAATCCTTTAATTGCTGTTAACGGGGTTTTAAGCTCGTGGGAAACATTGGCAACAAATTCCGTACGCATACGTTCTAACTTTTTCAAACCAGTAATATCATGAAATACTGCCACCACGCTGACTAAATGACCAGAGGCATGAACAACCGGCGCAATCTGCATGCTAAAAACGCCTTCCTTCGCCCCGATAATATCAATTTCTTTATGCACCGCCTTTTTTTCCTGCAATGCCTGACGGATCGAGGCATTAATTTCATTGTTCCAGATAACTTCCCAATACAAACGATTATGCGCATTGGTTGACCTTAATTCCAACATATCCCTAAAATTCGGGCTTAAATGGACAATGCGTTCATTTGCGTTAATAACCACAACCCCCTCGATCATGCTTGATAATATCGCTTCCAATTCATTCTTGTCACTCATGATCTTCTGCACCCGATTCTGCCATAAATCAGAAACTTCATTAAGCCCTCGGGCAATTTCCCCAAATTCCGCACGCTTTGGCGCCTGCACCCTGGGGGCAACCTGGTCTTTTGCCATTTCCTTAACAGCGACGGCAATCTCCCCTAAAGGACGCAAACATAACTGCACATACACAGAGCTTACAATAAAACCGATAATGTAACTGGCAGACAATAAAAAGGTAAAGGAAGATAAGGTGATCGAAGAAGTAATTAAATTAAAAATAAACCCGAAGAAAAAGGAAGAAATGAATGTGGCGAGAAATAAGGTTTTTCGGGTATCCACGAGATATTATTCCAGGTCTTTGCACCGGTACCCAACACCGCGTACCGTTTCAATCCAGTCATGCTCAGGCATTAATTTTTTGCGCAAACCACGGATATGCACATCCACCGCACGATCAACAATAAATTTTCCTTCACGCCAAACATTATCTAAAATTTGTTCACGGGTATACGCCCGACCAGGCCAACGCGAAAGGAATTCCAAGATATCAAATTCAATGGACGTCAATGGCACTGATTTTTGACGGACCGTGACCTTATGCTTGATTAAATCAATTGTAATACCACCCAATTGCCTTACATCACCAGCCTTTTCCTGCTTACTGGGATTATCCACCATCCGAAGAAGGGCTTTAATTTTGGCTAAAAGGATTTTAGGACTAAAGGGCTTAGTCATATAATCGTCAGCCCCGATTTGTAAACCAACTAAAACATCCGACTCTTCACCCTTAGCAGTTAACATTAAAACAGGGATCTTCGACGTGCTTTCTTCAGCACGTAATAAACGGCAAATTTCCAAACCATCCACTTCAGGCAACATAATATCCAAAACTATTAGATCCAGCTTATTCTGACGGACATATTCCACCACATGCTCGCCTGAATAAAGACAAACCACTTCAAAATTTTCCCGCGCAAGATTATAGCTAATCAATTCACTGATCGCGCGGTCATCTTCCACCACTAATACCCGTCGTTTAACCATAAATTAACTATAGCTAATGATTGTTAAGGAAAAGTTAAGTTTTAGTTAAGATCTAAGGAAATATACGGCTACCGAGGGCAAAACCAACCCCAACAGCAACCAATCCCATAATAATTTGGCTGGCAAGATTGATTAAGGCCAAGGTTAAATGGCCGTCTTTAATCAACGCAAAGCTTTCTAATCCAAAGGCAGAGAATGTGGTAAACCCACCTAAAACACCGGTGAGCAAGAATATCTTCATTGGATACGAAAAAGGTTTTTGCTCACCTAACCCTGCTAAAAACCCAATCATTAAGCAACCGACGACATTCACAGTAAATGTTGCCCAGGGGAAAACAGCTGCAGGCCATGTGCGGCTGACAGCGCTATTGACACAATAGCGTAACAGCGACCCTAACGCCCCACCACCCATCACCATAATTACCGGATTCATTTTTTACCTTTTGCCGCTATCGCCTTTTCTAGCATTTTCTTTAATTTTGGCCACTGCGCCTCTTCAGCAATATAGCCCACACATTTAGTGGTTCGGCACAAACACGGGTGTTTTTCATATTCATCCAAATCATACCCGTAATTATAATTTAATTCTTCACCCTTTTTGATATCCCTCAGGGCAATAATCCAAATATGGCCACGGATAATATCGGTTTCGCAATTAGGGTCGCATGAATGATTAATATACTTAGCTGTATTATAGGGAACATTGCCATCTACGTCATATTTTTTATTTAAAACGAATAGATACACCGCACCCATTTCCTTATCTTCCTGAGCCTGGTCAATTAGCTCTGGACCACGACGCTCTGCTTCTGTCTTGCTGATTTTCTCACCCACATACTCAATAATACGCGTTCCCTTAGGGATATCTTTCTTGGCAAATATACCCCAACCATGGACTCCGGAACGGCGTTTTAAAACATAAGGACTGGTCGTCATTTTCATAATTTTCTTAAACATCCTATGAATGCATCAATATCTGATGCGGTGTTATAAATATGTGCAGATAATCTTATATGACCTTTCCATAATGCCAAATGAAAACCATGGTTTTTTAAATGCTCATGGATACTGGCATTACGTGTTTTATCCGTATGCGAAAAAACGACAATCTTGCTCGACGCTGCTTGACCCATAGGGCTAATGAGCACAAAACCTAAATTCTTTAGACCCTCTGTTGCCTTAACGCACAGCGACTGATTATGCTGATCAATAGTATTTAACCCAATATTTAATAAATATTCCAACGAGGCATGCCACGGCACATAATTAAAGAAATTTGCTGTAGCAAAAATATCAAAGCGACGGCTGCTAGTGTCTTGAGGCAAAGCCAACACATCTTCAGAGGTCAACGAACGCTCATCCATTAATGAAATCCAATACGCCTGAGGATAAACCAATTGTTCCCGCAAAGCCTGGGTCATCCAACAAAATCCAGTACCATAAGGACCTAATAACCATTTATACCCGGCACAAACTATTGCATCTGCAGATAAATCTTTAACTGACACCAGCTGTGCGCCTAAAGCCTGGGATACGTTGACAATAAAAATAATCCCTCTCTCTCGGCAAATCTTGCCAATTGCTGCGATATCCATAGGCCAGCCACTAAATGAATGCACCAAGGGTAAACACACCACCTTGGTTTTAGGTGTGATCGCTTGAACCACCTCATCGACAGTTAAAATCAATCCTTGCCCTTTTAACTGATGGACAATAATTCCCCTCTTGGCTAAATGAAGCCAGGGCAAGATATCCGTCGGGAAATCATTACGCATAACAATAATTTCATCGCCTGCTTTAAATTCAATCCCATTGGCTAATAAATGAATACCGTAGGTTGCGCTATTGCCCAAGATAATATCTTTTGCATCTGCACCAATAAATTGCGCTAAACTTGATTTTAATTGGATGGGGATTTGCTGAAATTTAGGGATGGTCAAACGCGCGGGCGACATTTTCCAATGAATAGACTGTAATAAAGCCTCTCTGGACAAATACGGCAAGGGCCCTTCACTGGCAACATTAAGCCACACGCCATCGTCGATGGAAAAATCTGAACGGTAATCAAACATACTTATACTTAAGCGCCTCAATTTGCGGAATTATTTTTTTAAAAAATAATTTATCTTTTGGATGCGTTAATAATTCTTCCACATCCACAGGACGCACCCAACGCGCCTCTGGATGGTTTGGATCAATCGGTTTTAATTTTTCTTCATCTGTCCTAAATAAAAACATATGGATATTCTTAAGCTCCCGGGTATCATCACGGCCATCAACACCAATTTTATAACGGCTATAAGACCCCAAAGACTTAACCAAGGTTAATCGCAAGATACCGGATTCTTCTTCAATTTCCCGTTTCGCGGCCGCTAATTGATCTTCTCCCAATTCAATATGCCCTTTGGGCAAAGACCAGGAATTCCCTCGCTGATTAACCACCAAAACCCATTTTTTCTTGTTTAAAACAACACCACCTGCTGTTTCTGTGACTACTGTATTCGACGCCATTAAAACACTCCCTTACAGTTCAGATTGCACCTTGCCATAATATTTCTGGCCAATTTCAATGCGCGCCTCACCATTTTTTGTTTTCCATATATTTGCATCCCTTAACGAATACACGCACCCACAGTATTCCTGCTGGTAGAAATTCTCCCGCTTGGCAATATCATACATCCGATCACCACCACCGCTTTTGCGCCAATTATACGTCCAATACGTCATTCCTTCATATCGTTGGGCGGCACGCAGGCCACAGCCATTAATTTGGTTCATATCCTTCCAGCGCGATAGCCCCAAGCTCGACGTAATAACCTTAAACCCATGCTCATGCGCATAAAGGGCGGTGCGCTCAAAACGCATATCAAAACATGTTGTGCAGCGTTTGCCCTTTTCAGGTTCCCATTCCATACCTTTAACCCGGCTAAACCAATTGTCCGTATCATAATCTGCATCAATAAAGGGAAGATTCATTTTCTGGGCGAAACGGATATTTTCCTGTTTACGGATTTCATATTCCCGACGGGGATGAATATTGGGATTATAAAAGAAAATGGTCATGCCAATACCGTTTTGCTGCATTGCCTCCATCAGCTCGCCGGAACAGGGCGCGCAACAGGAATGCAGCAAGACTTTATTCTCACCACCGGGAACTTCTAATTGAGGACGTTGGATAAATTCATTCATAAGAAATAGATAAGCCCTTACAAATCTTATTCGTAAGGGCTTAAAAAATGAAGCCCGGCTTTTTTAGAGCCGGGCTTGGTGTGGCTTACACCCGAGATACGTTTACAGCTTGTTCGCCCTTGGGGCCTTGCTGAATGTCGAATTCGACATCCTGGCCTTCTTCCAAGGTTCTATAGCCATCTGCCTTGATTGCCGTGTGATGTACGAAAACATCTTTGCCGTTTTCAGGAGTAATGAACCCATAACCTTTTTGATTATTGAACCATTTCACTTTACCTCTTGCCATACGATACTACCTCCTTTTGGTACTTTTCTGTAAGAATAGACCGCTCCCGATACGAGCAATCTACAAAAAGTATGCCTGACAAAAATGGGGATGTCAAATAAAAATTTTCCCTTATTGTTGGCTGACATTTTGCTCTACTGCCGTCGGATTAACCACTTCCGCTGAACCATTTAAATGGGCAGATAAAGCTTTCCATGTGCGAGGCCCAACCTTACCATCTGCCTTCAAACCATTTTGGGCTTGGAAGGCTTCCACTGCTTTTTTGGTCTTAGGGCCAATATCGCCATCAACCTTGCCATTATAGAAACCGGCATTTTTAAGGGCTTGCTGGATTTGCTTAGACGTTGGCTTTTCCACAACCGCATCAGCAACCGCCACCATCTCTGTTGCTCCTTGGGTATTTAAAGCATCGGCATTTTCTACGATTACAGGAACTGCATTTTGCGCATTGTCCATGTTAACCACTGACACAACATTTTCACTCGATACGGCATTTAAATCTTCCATGGATGTCTGTTCTTTCTTGTGACAACCCGCAGACACGACAGCTACTGCTAAAATTAACCAGGCGAAACGATTCATACCCAATCTCCTTAATTTAAAATATTGCTGGATCCTTTACCCTTCGGGCTTCAGGATGAACCCCAAGTAAAATTTCTTAATTACCCGATGGTTCAAATAAATAGTTATCTGTATCTTACCGCCAGCCCTTGCATTGTCAACTTTGATTTTAAAATATTATTCATGATAATCCAAATCACGGCCGTAAGTTTCTTTTAAGCCTGCCAGCGCCCAGAACGCTAATAATACACAGACCGCAGCAACGATAAAACCAGCATGAATAACCCCATACCCATCCTTTAAATATTTGAAACTTAATGTTAACGGCACAACAGCCCCACGCACAAAATTCGGCACCGTGGTTGTCACCGTCGAACGGATGTTGGTCCCAAACTGCTCAGCGGCGATCGTCACAAATAAAACCCAATAGCCACTGGCAAAACCAAGCCCTAGACAAATTGCATAAAATACCGTCAGAGATGATGCAGGATAAAATAAATAAATCACAATCAATACTGCATTAAGCAACATAAATACCGCGCTTATCAGACGACGGCTTTTAAATATTTGTGATAAATAACCGCTGGCAAAATCACCTAAGGCTAAACCAATATAGGCAAACATCACAGCCTTTGAAGCGCTGGGGATTTCTGGCATGCCCAAAGCCTTGCCAAATTCCGGAGAGAATGTAATTAAAATACCCACAACAAACCACAATGGCACACCAATTAAAATGCAGCGCAAATATTTTAAAGCTGACGAGCTGGATTTAAAAAGCGTAGATAAACTGCCTCTTTTTAATTTTGTTTTTGCCGTTTGTAAAAACATTCCGGATTCATGAACACCCATACGTAAAAGCAATAAACTCAAACCCATCCCACCGCCGATTAAGTATGCCTGGCGCCAATCCATCCAGTCTCCCACCAAGGCAGCAACAATCGCGCCACACACGCCAATAGTGGCAACAATCATGGTGCCATAGCCTCTGGTATTCTTGGGCATGATTTCACTGACTAAGGTGATCCCTGCGCCTAATTCTCCTGCCAAACCAATACCGGCAATCAAGCGCCAAAATGCATATTCGGGCACGGTATGCACAAAGGCATTGGCAATATTAGCGACGGAGTATAAAAAAATTGAGCCAAGCAAAACAGATAGACGTCCTTTTTTATCTCCCCATACCCCCCAGAGTATCCCACCAAGCAGCATGCCTCCCATCTGCATATTAATTAACAGCACACCGCAGTCTAATAATTGCTCTGGAGGCACTCCAATACTCTGCAAACTTTTAACCCGCACAATGCTAAATAAAATTAAATCGTAAATGTCGACGAAATAACCTAAGGCCGCAACAGCAACGGATGTCCAAATGCCCCACGTATTCATATTTAAGTTTTCCTTATTATGATGATTGGATGCTGATTGGAGTTTAAAAATTTTAACAGGCGACGCATATTTCTTTCGGAAACGGCCACACAGCCGGCAGTGGCTGAATGGTAATTACGCCAGATATGCATAAAAATAGCACTGCCTGCCCCAGGCACGATCGGATTACGGTTATAATCAATGACAATGGCATAACGGTACAAATGGTCATTGCGTTTTAAACGTTCAAAAGATTTGGCTGAAACCTCACCCTTAACCCACTGATTGTATTGGGCGGATGAAACATCATCCACCCAGAAATCATCCTCGGTAACCTGCTGATAATTTAAGCCTGTTTGCACATGCGGCAAATAACCAAAGCTTTGGGTTAATGTAAAATGACCTTGTGGTGTATACCCATCCCCTTCCTTCTTAAGACTTGCAGGAGCTAGTCCTCGACGGCCCAAGACAGCAGGAAAACGATATTGCACCTGCCAATCATTGGCTTGCTTTTGCCAAACGGTCACAATAGCTCTCGTCGGAAAACGGGGATGATTAACAACATCAATCACTTGGGAGGAATGATCTAAATCTAAGGAAGATGGTTTAATATCGGCAACATGGGCGCAGCCGACGATAAAGATATAACAACACAGAGTGCAGAAAAAGGCTTTATTTGGTATTTGACCAATGCTCTTTTTTAAATTCATCTCTTCCAGATGCGGCATGATAAAGTTTATAACGCAACGGGCATCTTTTTGAATATTGCTGGTGATGTTCTTCAGCAGGATAAAACGTTTGTGCTGGTAAAATTAAAATTGCGATAGGGTCTTTAAACCGATGGGATTGTCCTAAGGCATCAATGGCATTTTGGGCAATTTTCTTCTGGTTCTCGTCGAAATAGAAAATGGCGGTGCGGTATTGGCTGCCAATATCAGCAAACTGGCCATCTGACTGGGTTGGGTCAATATTTTTTAAATATTCATTCACCAAGTCTTCAAATTTTACTTGGCCAGGGTCGTAGGTCACTTCAACCGCTTCAAAATGGCCGGTTTCACCACTGGAAACCTCTTCATAGCTTGGATGAGGCTTATTCCCTCCGGTATAACCTGATATCGCTGATTTGACGCCTGCAATTTCACTAAACAAGGACTCGGTGCACCAAAAACATCCACCGGCAAATATGGCTTTTTTTAATCCTGACTCTGGCATAACTTCTCCTCGTACGTGTGAAGGCCCAAACAAAACAATCAAACTCATTGCGCCCAAAAACAAACGCCTAAACATTGCTACTACCCCC
>CAZHGK010000039.1:0-13002 GCA_964532095.1 uncultured Planctomycetales bacterium
GTTGTGGGGGATGGGGGGTGTGAGGCCTGAGAGAATCTTGACCCACCCCATCAAGTAGTAAAACAGTACAGAGCAATTTTTACTGTGATAGAGAAGTAAATACCGAAACATTTAATACACTTTAAGAAATGTTATACATAGTTTCAACTCCTATAGGAAATTTGAAGGATATCACATTGCGGGCATTGGAAGTACTCAAGTCTGTCGATCTGATTGCCTGCGAAGACACACGCCACACCGGCATGTTGCTTAAAGCCTACGCAATTGAAAAACCTCTGACCAGCTATTTCGAACACAATCAGCGTTTAAAAACTGACTATTTAATAGGCTTACTTAAAGAAGGCAAGAATATTGCCCTGGTTTCCGATGCTGGCACGCCGGGCATTTCCGATCCTGGTTATCCGTTAATCGAAGCAACGCAACGATTGAATATTCCTATGACTGTTATTCCTGGCCCTGTGGCTTTTGTTGCAGGATTAACACTCTCAGGGTTTCCCGCCAACGAATTCGTCTTCGTCGGCTTCTTGCCCGTTAAATCCGGGCAACGGAAAAATAAACTGACCGCCTTGCTTAAAGAACAACGCACCATCATCGCCTATGAAAGTACCCACCGCATTATTAAAACATTGCAAGATTTACAAGAGGTAATGCCCGAAGCAAGGATTGTTGTCGCACGAGAAATTACCAAGATGTTCGAACAGGTGCATCGGGGAACCGCAGGGGAATTGGTTAAATATTTCGAGGCCCACCCACCCAAGGGCGAGTTTGTGCTTTTAATTTCCGCAGCTTAAACACATTGCTTATTCGTCGCATCCGGCGAGAAGCCCGTATCACACTTAAATTCACATTTGACAGCTCCTGTGCAGGCAACAACAGTGCTTTTCTCTGTGGGGGCTGTTAGGGACTGGTCTGCGCCTGCGCAAAGGGTTGCGTGGGCAGGATCGCTATTGGTGCAAGCAGGCACACACTTATCATCCGCAGTAACCTGAGCATAGGCTGGTGATAAGCAGGTGGTTAAAAGGATAAGGGCAAGTAAAAATAAGCGCATAAAAAACCGCTCCTTTGGTCAATAAGCTTCTACTTAAAGCATAGATTATTTCCCTGCCTTGCGCAAGGGGTAAAGTGATAAAACTATGCTTAGGAAAGCCTTTCCCAACCTAAAATGAGCGTTTATACTAGTTCTATGGGCGCTTGGCTTGATTTAATACGTATCCGTCAGTGGATTAAAAATTCCTTCCTCTTATTTCCCTTAATTTTTTCCGGCCAGTTTGATGATGTGTCCTTATGGGGCCAGGTCCTGTCTGCCGCTTTAGGCTTCTGTTTTTTATCCAGTGGGGTTTATATCTTTAACGATTATATCGATCGAGATATGGACCAAAAACATCCGCGCAAATCCATGCGTCCGTTGGTGCGGGGAATTATTAAACCATCGATTGCCATTTATGTTGCCATTGGTTTTTTAAGTTTGGGATTGTTTTTGATGGTTAAAAGCCATGTGGCCATCTGGGGCGCAGCCTATATTCTCTTACACATATTTTATAATACCGTCGGAAGAAAGATTATTTGGGCGGATGTATTAACGATTGCCGCCAGTTTTCAATTAAGAATTTGGGCAGGGTCTATTGCTTGTGGGGTTGTGCCATCGGCGTGGTTACAGCTTTGTGTATTTGTCTTGTCGCTGTTTTTAGGATTCACCAAACGTCGTCAGGAATTGGTGATTCTTAAAGATAGGGCTAGCGAACATCGCAGCACGCTTAAACAATACACCATTGCCTATTTGGATTATGTCTTAATCATTTGTTCCTGTGCGTGCATTGTTTTTTATGGATTATACGCGGTGTATGATGATGGTTCCCGTCCGCATGGCTTGGGCATGGTGTATTCTTCGGTATTTGTTGTGGCAGGCATACTGCGGTATATGTATCTGATTTATGTGAAAGAAGCCGACGGTGATCCCGCAGAAATGTTATTCTTAGATAAGGGCCTGCTTTTGTGTGTGGTGAGCTGGTTTATGTATGTGTTAATGGTATTAACAATCCCGAAATTATGAATCCATCGTCGATTAATATTTTAGAGAATATCAAATCTCACGGCCCGTGGCGCATCAAGTTCTTTAAAATTCTCGACCATGTCTGTGGCGCTCCATTAGCGATGCTCTTTCCTCGTCGGAAGCGATTAGAAATAAGAAATTGGAAGAAGGCTTTAGTTATTAGGCCTGGCGGCATGGGGGACGCCGTATATACTCTCCCGTTTATTAGAACGATGATTGCTCAAGGAATGAGTGTCGATGTTTTATGCGAAACACGTAACGCCCAGGTTTTCTTAAGCCAGGATGATTTAGATATTAAGGTAGGGCGTTGGGATAAGCCCGATGAGCTTTTGCATTTTTTAAAGAATCATTACGATGTGATTATTGATACCGAGCAATGGCATTGGCTAACGGCCTGGATGGCGGGGATGATTAAATCCAATATCCGCGTGGGGTTTGATTCCCGTCCCCGACGGGCAAGGATGTATGATACAGCAGTTATCTATGATCAAGGCAATGAGTTTGATAATTTCCGGCGTTTATTTTCTGCCGTAGTTCATATGCCTGATGATGTCAAAATGGAAGGATGCTTTTATTTTAAAGACCAAGGCGACATCAAAGCAGATAAGCCCTATGCCTGTGTGAGCTTAAGGGCCAGTATTGCCTTGCGTCGTATTTCTTACGACTATGCCCAACAAATTGTTAATGATTTATTTAAGCAAGGTCTGGATGTTGTCTTTCTAAAGCAGCAAAGCTTAGGTGATATCGCGAGAATCATGAAAGGGGCAAGATTTTTCATTGGGCCTGATTCTGGTTTATTGGCAGTAGCCGATGCCTTAGGTATTCCAACCATCGCCTTATTTGGCCCAGGCAATGTGAATAAGTGGGCGCCCCGAGGAGAAAAGCATAAGGTTATCTCAGCCCATTTGCCATGTTCGCCGTGCACCCGTTTTGGATATACCGTTCCAACCTGTCACGGGCGTTATGATTGTGTGCGGCAAATGCCGAAAATAAGCCGGGAGATGCTCATAAAAGGAGTTTCATGCAAGCCGTAAGCCCCAAACATGTTCTTTGCTGCATATTAAGAGACTTTTTTTCAATTGCCCCGTTTAACGCCAAAGGTGATTTATCGACGCCTTTGAAAGCATCAAAGAAAGATTATTTGTCATGCCTGGTGGTGTCAAATAGGCCTCAAGCGCTTGGATGCTTGCTGGAAGATTTAAGCATGCAGGCTTTAGGTAAAGAATTGTTTGAGGTTGTCGTTGTTGCCGATGGGAGAGAAGATGAATGCAAAAAGATGGTTGAGAAATTCGAAGGGAAGATAAGTGTTGTTTGTATCAATAGTGTAACAGGGGGAAAATCCCTCAGTGATTTACGGAATATTTCCATTGAGCATTCTTTCGGGGAAATTATTTTATTTCTCGACGATGATTCTCGATTATTTGATCACATGGCTTTGGAAAAGGCCCTGGCCATATTTCAAAAGCATTCCGTAGATGTGCTTGTTCCTCAAGCCAGGGCGCTCTATGGCTTAGTCCGCCAGAAATATGATTTCTTGGACCGTTTTTCTTTGACCACCCGGGCAGTGTTTTATCGACGCAAGGTGTTGGAAGAATTAGGGGGTTTTAAGAAGGGCATGAATGCTTATGAAGATATTGAATTAAGCATTCGCGTGATGTGCCATAAATACGGTATTGTTAGGACGGCAGACATTTCTTATTGGCATCCACCTCTTTATTTTTATTCGATGAGAAAGCCGCTCGCCATCGGGCAATCCATTTTTCAAATGCGGCATCAATATTCATTTCCAGTATGGCTTTTAGTTTATTTGAATTCATTGCGCTTTTTAGCATTTGGCCTATTTCCATTTGGAAAATTTCGGCAATGGTTTAAAATTAGTTTTGGAGTGTTGGCATATCCATTCGTGTGTGGTTCCTATTTTTATAGGGAAGGGAATTGATGAATATATTCAATCGTTGGGCAATGGCAATATGTGCCGTCGGATGTTGTGCCTGGGCGGCTGTCTGCACATTAAAATACGTTCGCTTTGATTACTGGGGTTGGGATCTTTCTTTATACGCCCAATTGATGTGGAATTTATGCCATGGCCATACCACAACTTCTTTATTTGGTGGAAGTTTCCTCATTGATCATGCCAACTATATTGCTTTTCTTCTTGTCCCGCTGTATTTCTTCTTTCAAAGCGCCCTCACACTTTTATATTTTAAACTCATTGCTTTTTTTATAGGCAGTTATGTTTTGTATCTGATTGCCCAAAAGCGATTGGGTGGGGCATGGGCGCTTGGATTAATGTTGGCGTATATTTTTTATCCTGCGAATGTGGCCATGCTGTTCTTTGAATTTAATTTCGAGAATTTGGCCTTGCCGCTTATATTTGCATCATTTTATTTTCTTGAACAACGTCGATGGTTGCCGTTTATTATCTGCGCACTGGTCTTGGCATTGGTCAAAGAAAATATGCCGTTGGTTGTTGCCATGTTTGGGGTGTATGGGTTATTTGCCTGTCGAGGCGGGCGCGTACGTTTTGGACTAGTGCCACTTGTTTTAGGTATTGGCATGTTTGTCGTCGAGATATTTGTGCTGCAGCCATTGTGGATGAAGGGCTTATCCCATCAGGACAGCGGATATTGGCAGTATTTGTATGGTGCGCTAGGCAATAGCCCGACCGAGATACTTACCGCTGTTGTCACTCAACCAGCCAAAATTGTTAATATCTTAATTACGCCTAATAATTGTTCTTATTTAGCATCCTTAACCGGGCCATTGCTGCCGTGGGCAGTATTAAGTCCGCATGTCTTATTTTTAGGGCTGCCATTATTTTTACAGGATTTATTAGCTAGCTTTGACGGGCAGAAAAGTATTTATTATTTTCATGCCGCCACATTAACGGTGTTTATTTTCCTGGCAACGATCCGTTCTTTGGCGCGTTTTCCAAAGACGTATGGGAATATTTTGTTAGCGCTGACTGTTGCGGCAGCCTTTGTTTATAGCGGATGGTATCTGCCTCAATGGAATAAGAAAATACCATGGGAAAATAAATTAAGCCATACAGCCCGTTACGAGGTCTTGTCTAAAATTCCGTCGGGGGAAGGGGTGATGGCTAATTACACCTTCTTTTATCCTTTATCCCAACGTAAAGATTTGTATATCTTCTCCCGGCAAGATACAGCTTTTTCTCACCAGTCGCAGCATATTCCTGACACTGTTCGTTATGCGGCGTTGGATTTTACTACCTCCTTTGATGATAAGGCCTATGTGAAGAAAGTTCTTTTAAACCCATCGTGGAGGGCTGTCACAGCTATGGATGAAATGGTTTTATTAGAAAAAGATGGGTTAAGCAAGCTGCGTTTATTAGAAAGCCAAGGCGTTCCATTTAACGAAGCACAACAGCCTCTTTTAACGCTCAATCCGTTTTTAGAGCTTAATCAAGCGCATATTTCGTCGAGCGTGCCATCCAAAGCCAGGATTTTATCAACAATTTATTATTGGCATGCGTTGCAAAATTTGCCGCCTCGTTTTAAGGTTGAGCTAAAAATCATTAAAGATGGGAAGGTTTTTTATTCCAAGACGAGAAATATTGCCTACGGCATGTTTTTAAATCAGGGAGAATATATTAAAGATATGTTTAATTATCTGTTGCCAGAAATTCCTGCAGGAACTTACCAAATCGAAATCCGCATTTCGCAGGGTGGTAAAACCTTGCCTTCCAAGCCTTTTATCCAGGAATTGCAAGTCCAGCCATAACAGTAGTAGTGTTATTAGGTGCGGGTAACCGTGGTAGCGATATTATCGTTGTAGGTGCAGTTGATGATATAGCCGTCGGAAGGCGCTGTGAATTGCTGGATTTGGTTGCCATTGAGGGTGCGGTAAAGCTCGCCATTGGCTATGGTGCAGGACGTGTTTGTATTGGTGGTACGGAAAATTACCGTAGCCGAAGCAGTTCCGTCATCATTATTGCCGTAGAGGGTTATAATGTCACCTGCCTTGACTGGAATCGGGGTGTCATGCAGGTTAGGGCAAGCCTTATCCAGGTGCCCTGATGCTATGGGATGAGCACTATCATTTGCCTGAAGTTGTTCAACAGTACATAAGGTGCCGTCATTGTCTGAAGGAGAGCCGCAACGATTGGCAGCACAAATCACGTTGGCCAAAGGCCCGGCAAAAAGGCTGGTATAAAAATCATCATCACAAATCTGCACCAGATAGGTTGTGCTTCCTCCTGATACGCAATCAGAATTGACGCAGCCGTTTTCAAGCGGCCCCCAGGTCCCGATCCCATTATTATTGATACACGACCTTTTCGCGTTGGGGGAGGAATAGTTTGCCGGGCAGGTGATTGGAAAGCTGGATCCTGCTGGTGTTTCCGGGAAAAGAGCATCTTTGGTACCATCGACACTGATGGTCAATCTTTTTTCAGGGCATTTCTTTACGCAGCCGTTGCTTAAATCGCCCCAAGTGCCGTTGCTTTGACATGTCCGGGTAGGGCTACCTGTGTAACCACTGGGACATGAAGGGCATGAACCGATATCGCGGCAAGAGGTGTTTATGGGTGTTGTTGTGAAATCACCTTTAAGTCCTGCGCCCATATCCTTGTTTTCTGTTGGGCAGGAAGGTTGTGGACGCACGGTTAAGGTGTAAGTTTTTTCTGCGATTTGTCCGCAGCTTTCAGCGTGAATCTTGAAGGTATAGGTGCCGGGAATGTTTAAGACATTGCTTCCATTTGTTGTCCCAACAAATATTTGGGATGATCCATAATTGCTAGTGGTGCATGAGCCGCTGCGCTGGTCATTTTTGCATAGAGAAAATCCTTGAGGCAGGCTTCCACTGGCGATGCTCCAGATTGCCAGAGTGCTATTAGAAAGGAATATGGGCGAGTAAATCATGGCGCTATACGCTTCCCCAACAAAAGCATCGGGTAATAACGCAGGACTTAAATCCAAAGGTGTGCGATTATCAGAAACGGTACATTCAGTTAGCAGGTTGCCAAAAGAACCGTTGACGCATTTTCTCGAAGCAGTCCCTTCATAGGTCACGGGATCGTTATTACAACCAGAATAACCTAAAGAAGAAATATTGTTACAGGTTACGGTAGAAACATCTCCACTATTTGTAGGGCCAAAAGAAAGAGAAGGGCTGCTAGCATATGAACTGACTGGCAAGGAAGTGGCAGCGCAGTTGCCGTTTCTGACACAGGTCCCGACGAGAGGATCCCAGGTATTTGCCCGGCAGGTGCTGGTGGGGCTGCCATCATATCCGGCGGGGCATGTGGCTGTGTAGGAGGCGCCGCTGGATGTAGCAGGAAATGTGACTGTTCCCGCACCAATGTCAAAATCTTGTGCCGGGCAGCCGCAGACGCAATTCCAGTTTAAGGTTGTGGTGTTAATGGAGGCATCACTAAAACCGCCTTCGGAACAATAGGTTGATAAGCTTGGGCAGTTAGCGCCGGCCGTGCAGTTGGTGATTGTTGACAAATTACGGTTTACATAGGTGACTGTACCGCCTGATTTGGTACCCGTTCCGCTGCTTAAATTATCGATGGTAGGACAGCTGTTGCGGCAGCCACAATACCAAGTGCCGCTGATGCGGTTGATAAAGGCGGCATTATATTTGCTGTTTTGCCCATGGCAATAATTGGTAATGGCGCTTTGGCAGTTGCTATTACAAGTTAAAACAGTTGTAGCGCCCTTCATGACAGTTGTTGGAGAATTACCCACTAATGTTCCCTGCGTGTTTGAGTCAGGATTAGGACAAGTTAGAGGCGTACAAACAGTCCCACCTAAAGAACCCCAGACCCCGTTGGTGCACAGGCGTTGGGGGTCTCCTTCATAATTGGCAGGGCAGGCCACGTGGCGGTTGATCCCGCTTCGTGTTGTAGGAAAGAATACTTCCAAAGAAGGGTCTGTGCATGCTGCTGTGACGCATAAATAATCCCCTTCGCAAGGAGCAGCCCCACTGTCGCACACACATGCCCAGTCTGCATAGTAGCTATTCGCTAGCAAAGAAGCCTTGGCAAAACCCTGATTTAAGCCAACACAATAATCATTGAGCTGGCTTTGGTTTGAACCAGCTGTTGTGCGGCTGTAGGTAACATACCAGCCCCCGTCGTTATAGCCGCTGGTTGAATCATCGTAGGTGGTGCAGTCAGAGGGGATACAGCCTCTTCTTAGCAATCCCCAGGAACCATTCATGCAGGTACGTGTTGGTCGTCCGACGTAACCGGCAGGGCAGGACAATTCCACCGACTGGTTGTTATTTGCAGGTCCACTAAAAGTATCATTTAGACCGGAACCAATATCAAGAGTTGCTGATGAACATTGGGCCCCGCAGCCATTGACTAACGGCCCCCATATGCCGTCCATACATTGCCTGCTAGGACTATTACCATCGGGACATTCACCTGAAAAGGTAATTGTTTGGCCGTTGAGATAAGATGGGCCAAAGGTCCTTAAATAAATCGGGTTGGTGGGATCTGCGTCACTAATGGTTAAATCCTGTGCCGGGCATTCCGTGCTGCAACCATTGCGCAATGGGCCCCATGTTCCGTCGGTGCAAAGCATGGAAGGATAAACAGATGAACCCAGACAGGCAGTATCTGCAACCCCATATTGGCCGCTTTGGGTGTTAGGGAAATTGGCTGTTTGTCCACCACCGATATCCAAATTTGTGCTGGGGCCGCAATTTTGCAAACAGCCGTTTCTTAAGGGTCCCCAAATCCCGTCGTTGCATTGTCTGGTTGGATTACCAACATCATATCCGCTAGGGCAGGAAGCGTTGCTATCATATCCGCTATTTGTTGCGCTAAAATCCCCAGTCAATGTTCCTTTATCGTTAATGGGCAGAGTTTCAGTGAGGCATTGAAGCAGGCATCGTGCGGGCAGGCTGTTGGTATCAGGGAACCCGCTACATTTTACGCAACCGCCTCCAGCACAAAACCATCCAGAAGGACAGGATCCCGAGCAAGTATGATCTCCACTAGTACAAGGGCAACCATAGTATTCTTCCCAGCATTCAAATCCCGCTGGAGGAGGCTCAATAACCCGCTCGTAAGGTTGTGTGGCGCTTGTTGAGTCACAGGTCACCTGGCAGGGTGTTGTGCCATCACAGAAATAGACTGGGCCAATATATGAGGTTGAGTCATTATTCGTTGGTGGAGGGTTCCGGGGACAAATAATTTCTCCTCGGCCTAAAGTCCCTACACATTGCACTTGATTACAGATTGGGTTAGACGGGTCTGTGTCGTCAAATAAATAGCCGTTTAAACAACGAGCCTCACAAGGAGTTGAGCCAGAACAGGTTGCCACCAAGGCATAGGTGTATGAAGGATCAGTGGCGGGAGTATTCGGACAAATTTCGGCATGAGCTGGCAAGCTTCCACTGCAAGTGGAGGTGCAAGCAGAAGTGTTAAATTGGCATGAACCATTGCATGAAAGCGTCCCACCGTCAAAGCCCAAGCCCAGCGTTGTACAGGTTTTACCATTAAGATCAGATCCATCACAGTCTTCACCTGAATCAATTGTACCGTTAGGACATAGAGGAGGTGCTGTACAATTAGTTGTGTCGAAGGTACAGGAACTGCTACAGGCTAAACTTCCGCCGGTGAAACCTCCCGGGATGGTTGTACAGGTTTTACCATTAAGATTAGATCCATCACAGTCTTCACCTGAATCAATTGTACCGTTAGGGCATAGAGGGGGTGCTGTACAATTAGTTGTGTCGAAGGTACAGGAAATGCTACAGGCTAAAGTACCGCCGCTAAATCCTCCAGGAATAGTGGTACAGCTATTGCCGTTTAAATTGCTACCATCACAATCTTCAGTACCATCGATATTACCATTCCCGCAGTCAGGAGCAACGGTACAGCTAGAAGTATCAAAATGACAAGTGTTGTCACAAGCCAAACTTCCCCCGATAAAGCCCCCAGGAATGCTTGTACAGGTATTGCCGTTTAAGTTAGCAGTATCGCAATCTTCACCGGTATCAATAAAGGTATTGCCGCATAGGGTGTCTACACAGGTGTTAGTGTTAGGGTCTAAAATAAACCCAGGGTCACATTCATATTCACATTTAGTACCTGCTGTACATGAGGAGACAGATGTTTTTGCTGTTGGCCAATCCAAACCATGGTCATCACCGTCGCATTTGGTGGCATTGCTTGGGTCTGTGCCCTTGCATTGCGGCACCACATATCCAGTTGAGCAATAATATTCACATTTAGCCGCAGTACAGCTGGCGGAAGTTTCACCGACTAAGCTAACAGCTGTATCAACGGATAGCCCGGCATCATCCCCAGTACATAAATCTGCATTGGCTGGCGGCGTGCCCGTACACACGGGAGGGATTGGACAATCAGGAACACAGGTGTATTGGGTAGCGCAACCAGCAGGCGTATAGGATGTGGTGTGGCAGGTATGTAAAGCTGTGCATGTTTGTCCACCGCACAACGCTCCACCTGAACATGCGCCGGAAACAACCGTGGAATCAACTTGGCAACATTCTCCATTTAGGCATTCTCCCGGGCAGGATACAGGGGCTGCGGAATTGTCAATTATGCAAGAACCGGTCGAAGGATCACAGACCTGCGGCACAACAAACTTATCGTCACAGATGGAAGAACAAGAAACATTAACGGTTCCGGTACATACCCCTGATTGGCATGTGTCAGGATTTGTGCACAGGTTTGCGTCGTCGCAAGGCGTACCATCGGGTTGGCTCACACAGCTAGGATCTAAATATTTTTTTAACCATTTAACGCCTGAAGATGTCTGGATTTTGGTTTTTAAGCAGGTGTTTGCATCATAACTATCGCATAAAAGAACAGCGTATGTTTGCCCACCTTTTGAAATTTTGAATTTTGATGCGGAAGCATTGTCATCAACGGCGACAGTTTGGGTTGTTCCGTCTTCAGTGACATGGAATTTAATATTTTGTTCTGCAGCGAAAGAAACGGTGTGGCCCAAAAAAACAAACAAAAAAACAAGTGAGAGTTTTAGAAAATGAAAAGGATTAAGGAATTTAGCCAGGTTTGGCATAGGCATCTTTTACGGCTCTAGCCACAAACATCCATTTTGTCCTTGGCAGCCAGGTGCGGCTGTTTCAGGTATTTTAAGCCCATTTGTAGTGATTGCGGTTTGGGGCTTTCCTGCACCAATGGTTAAGGAGGTTGCATTAATGCTTGAACCAGTAATTTGACCAGTAGTTATGGCATTACTATCCACATTCCCAACGGCTTGAAAATCACCAATGGTGTTAAGGTTTCCTCCAATGCTGACATCCCCACTCATGATGACATTACCATTAACGTCCAGGGGAGCCTGAGGATTGTCATTTCGAATACCAACATTACCGAATGTCGCGGCATTGCCAGGGATGCTGGGGATCACAATGACATGCTGCCAGCTAGCGTCCGCGTTTTGGGTTTGCAGGACAATTTGTCCCCCGGTGCTGGCGATATCTGCAAAATTCCCATAGGTAAAGAAATTGCCTTCAACACGCATTTGGCCATGAAATTCAGAATTATTGGAAGGGTCATCAATGGTGTTTTGTCCTGTGACAAATTTAGTGGCTGTGACGGTACCAGATACATTTTGGTTTCCGACGACATCTAACGTAACGCTGGGATTATTTTTTCCAATCCCCACACGCCCGGTGTTGGTAACGGTAAATAAATTCCCATCTGTCCCATCTGCCGAAGACAGGTTTAAAAGAGGGGTTGTGCCGTCTTTAATGATTTCCAGGGAAGCAGAAGGGGTTTCCGTATGGATACCGACAACAGGGTTTGATATGCCTGAATTCAGGTAGATATTTGAGCTGTTTCTGTCCCAAATGGGTGCGTTAAAATTTGAGAAATTCCCACCAAGCGTTCCCTGGCAGATTTGCAGATTTCCGCTTTCATTTCTTAAGATAATTTCATTCCCTGTACAATGATCAGGCCCAGCGCTTTCTAAAAACATCAGCCCCTGATTAATTTTCATATTATCATAATTCCCTGAACGGGAAGGGTAGTAGGAAGACAGATTGATCGTTCGAGTGGTATCTTCATTGCCTGCCATGGCAGGGGAGGGAATAAGAAATCCACCGGTAATTAAGAAGGTAAATAAGGCCAGGGGAAGTGGTTTCATAGGTATGTCCTCACAGTCAAAAGACAGTTTTATCCCACAATTATATATCTACTTAAAGCATAGATTATTTTATTGATATAAGCAAGGGTAAATCGTGAAACTTGACAAAGGGGTTTGTCAGTGATATCTTTTATATAACACTTTTAATCCGGTACAGAGAGGCCGGGAAAGATGCTAACCGAACTTATTGAAATATATGGAGATACCCGTTTGACCGCCACTTGGGCGTGCTCGAGCGGGTTTTGTTTTTTATGGGCATTATCATAAAAAACGCCCTGAGCGAAGTCGAAGGGTTACCATGGGGGATTAAGATTTTATGACAAAAATCATGGACCAAGAGGCAATCCGAAGAACAGTCACCCGTATGGCGCACGAGATTTTAGAACGCCACAAAGGGGTAGAGGAATTAGTATTAGTCGGGATCCGTACCCGAGGTGCGGTTTTAGCCAGCCGTTTACAGCAGGCGATTAAAGCCATTGAAGGGGCTGAAATCCCCTGCGGAATCCTGGACATTACCTTATATAGAGATGACCTAACTCTTGTAGGATCAAAGCCTTTGGTGCGTCAAACATTGATTGATTTTGATGTGAACGACAAACAGATTATTTTAGTGGATGATGTGCTTTTTACCGGACGCACCATTCGGGCGGCCCTGGATGCTTTGGTGGACTTAGGCCGGCCTGCGAAAATTGAGCTGGCTGTCTTAGTGGACCGTGGTCATCGGGAACTTCCTATTCGCGCGGATTTTGCCGGCAAGAATATCCCGACGAGCAAAACAGATAATGTGCAGGTGTTTTTGGGGGAATCTGACGGGCAAGAGGATTCGATTGTGGT
>CAZHGK010000039.1:13038-15524 GCA_964532095.1 uncultured Planctomycetales bacterium
ACGTAAACATTTATTAGGGTTGCAAGAATTATCTGCGGATGAAATCAGCATGATTTTGGAAACCGCCACATCATTTAAACAGGTCTCCGCGCGTGATGTGAAAAAAGTCCCGGCTTTGCGCGGTAAGACGGTTGTAAATTTGTTTTTTGAAGCATCCACCCGCACCAGGGTTTCCTTTGAACTGGCTGCCAAACGGTTATCAGCAGATACTTTAAATATTGCTGCCAATGTTTCCTCGACGACAAAAGGGGAAACCTTGCTCGATACGGCAAAAAACATTGAGGCGATGAGTGTTGATGCCATGGTTGTGCGCCACAGCTTATCTGGCGCGCCATTAATTTTAGCAGAAGGGTTAAATTGCTCGGTCATCAATGCCGGCGATGGCTGCCGCGAGCATCCAACCCAGGCGCTACTCGACATGTTCACCTTAAAGGAAAGATTCGGCAAGATCGACGGGCTTAAGGTTGCGATCGTCGGGGATATTTTGCACTCAAGGGTGGCGCGTTCCAATATTTGGGGGCTGACAAAAATGGGTGCCAAGGTCACGGTCTGCGGCCCGGCGACATTGATGCCACGGGGCATTGAAGATATGGGCGTTAAGGTTGAGTATGATTTAAAGAAAGTGATCAAGGATAATAATGCCGTGATTGCCTTGCGACTGCAAAAGGAACGCCAGCAGGATAAATTCTTGCCGAGCATCAGGGAATATAGCCGCTTGTTTGGGATCAATCAGATGAAGTTAGATCAAGGCTCGAGTGATTTGATTGTCATGCATCCAGGGCCAACGAACCGAGGGGTGGAATTATCTGCGGAAGTTGCCGACGGGAAACAATCGGTAATCTTAGACCAAGTGGGTAATGGGGTGGCGGTGCGTATGGCGGTGTTGTATTTAGTGTTAGGGGCTAAAGGCGAATAAATATTCCCTCCCATTGATGGGGAGGGTTAGGGAGGGGTGGACGTGGGACTATTAATTAAAAATGCAATCATTGTCAACAGCGACAAAATAGCGTCGAAGCCGCAGGATATTTTATGTGAGAACGGCAAGATCACACGCATTGCAGCGTCGATCGAAGTTGGTAAGCACGAGGTAATAGATGCTAAAGGTTTAAAAGTCTTGCCTGGTTTAATTGATATGCATATCCATATGCGTCAGCCAGGGCAGGAAGGTAAAGAGACCATTGAAACAGGCTCCCGGGCAGCGGTTAAAGGTGGTTTCACGACGGTGTGTTGCATGCCGAACACCAATCCAGTTATTGATAATGCCATGGTTGTGGAATTTATCGTGCGCGAAGCGAAGCGTGTGGGGCTATGTCATGTGTTTCCGATCGGGGCATTAACAAAGGCGCAAAAAGATGAAGAATTAACAGATATGTCCGAGCTTAAGGCAGCTGGTTGCATTGCTCTTTCCGACGATGGAAAATCTGTTTTAAACAGCCGCTTGTTTCGTTTGGCCATGGAATATGCCAAGATGCTCGATATTCTAATCATCGAGCATTGCCAGGACCCGTTGTTAACATCCGGTGGGGTGATGAATGAAGGGTCTGTGTCGACGAGAATTGGATTAAAAGGCGATCCAGGCATTGCTGAAACAGTGACGGTGGCGCGTGATATTGAAATCGCCAATTATTTAGATGCCCGGGTGCATTTGGCGCACATGAGCTTACGCCGGTCATGTGAATTAATTCGTGCCGCAAAAGCCCAGGGGATTAAGGTAACGGCAGAGGCATGCCCGCATCATTTTGCGTTGACCGATGAAGCATGCAGCGGGTTTGATACCTCAACGAAGGTGAATCCTCCACTACGCAGCCAGGATGATGTGAAGGCGATCAAAGAGGCCATTGCCGACGGAACGATAGATTGCATTGTCACTGATCATGCGCCGCATACGAATGAAGATAAAGAGGTTGGTTTTGATGGGGCACCGTTTGGATTGATAGGCCTCGAGACATCGTTAGGGTTGACGATTAAGGAATTGGTTAAGCCGGGAATCATTGACTTATCACAAATGGTTGATAAAATGTCCACTTCACCGGCAAAGATTTTAGGATTGTCGTCTAAGGGTGTTGTGGCAGAAGGAATGGATGCGGACATCACCATTATTGATCCAGATAAGACGTGGAAGGTTGTTCGGGAAGAGTTTGTGTCTAAGTCTAAAAATTCTCCGTTTGTGGGCTGGGACCTCGTCGGGCAAGTGGCATATACCATCTGCGATGGGAAGTTAGTTTATAAGATCTAAGTTTAAAATGGCGAGAGACTCGAAGAGTCTCAGAAAAGAGATTTTAAGAGAAAAACTGGTTTTTCTCTTAAGCTTGCGGAGAAGGTTGACGGAGGGGTATGACCGCGAGGAGCGATAGCGACGAGCACCAGAAGGGGAACCTATGGTTCCCCTAATGGAGAGCAATCCCTGCAGATCATATTATAGGATTGCGATGCGCCCATGGCCTAATGGATAAGGCAACAGCCTCCGGAGCTGTTCATGCAGGTTC
>CAZHGK010000040.1:0-1750 GCA_964532095.1 uncultured Planctomycetales bacterium
CCAATGCTTCGCAAAACCATTTCTTTGTGTTTAATTGTTACTTTTTTATCCATTTCTATTTTTCCTTCTGGCCGTAGCTTTGCCGCTCAAGCTTCATTTGTTTTGCCTGAGCCAGGCAGCATGGTGAATTTAAGTCCAGCTTATGTGCCCTTGATGTTATCAGGTTTAACTGTCCATCCAGAGAATCCACTTCTTATGGATTTTATTGTGTCCACAGGGGAAAGCAATACGCCTCAAAATCAGATCAAAGAACAATCCGACCGTTTAATCAAATATTTTCTAGCTTCTTTAACCATTCCAGAGAATGATCAGTGGGTTAACCTTTCTCCTTATGAAAAGAACCGCATCACCTCCGATGAATTAGGTCAAACCGAATTAGGGCGTGATATGTTAGCCCAAGATTACATTTTAAAGCAAATCACAGCTACGTTAATCTACCCTGAAAGCAAGTTGGGGAAAGATTTTTGGGATAAGGTGTATTCTCAAGCCCAACAGATGTATGGCACCAGCCAAATTCCCATGAATACCTTTAATAAGGTATGGATTCTGCCAGATACAGCCAAGGTATTTACGCATAACAATACAGTGTATGTAACCAAGAGTCATCTTAAAGTTATGTTAGAAGAAGATTACGAAGCGCTTCGCAGAAGCGCAGAGTCCCGAGATCCTGCAAATCATTTACATGATCGAGGGATGAAGTCCCTCGTTTCAGCTGATAAAGCACTAAAAACTCGGGACAGTTTCAAGAATATTGTCCGTGAAATTGTCATACCTGCTCTTGAAACTGAAATCAACACCGGCAAGAACTTCGCCACCTTGCGCCAGATTTACAATTCCATGATCTTGGCCGTCTGGTATAAGAATAATTTGAAACAAGCCCTTTTAAATCAAGTCTATGCTGATAAAAGTAAGGTGAGTGGACTGCAGCCAAGCACGTTGCCAAGCGAGACAGGGTTGAATGTGAAAGCAACCCAGGGCACCAACGATATCGAATACATCTACCACCAATACCTTGCTGCCTTCAAAAAAGGAGCCTTTAACTATATTAAGGAAGAAGTGGATCAAAAGACCAATCAAGTGGTGCCTCGTAAATATTTCTCCGGCGGGGTAGTGGCTGTGGGTGCAGCGATGATTACTAACGCGAGCTATGCCCAAGCCACAGAATTCTTTAGAGAACGTCCTGCTAATGAAGCAACATATCGAGTTAGTGGCGTATCAGAAGGCGTTACAACACCTGCCACCGCAGCGATGTTGACTGAACTTCAGATTGGTGAAAAGCGGAAGATTAGCCCTTCATCTAGTGAAGGGGCTGTTAATGTTGAATTAGTTTCCGATCAGGGTGTTGCTTCACTGAAACTTGAAACTGAAGGATATAAAGTTGGCTTGAGTGGGTATCATTTGGTAAGAAATTATGAAGATAAGATGGTTAAGGTTTTTGGAGATCCCGACGCACCTTTTATTGTTATTTTGAATGGAAAATCTGTAAATATTTTCTGGTTTAGGACTGATTCTGATGTGAGAAATTTGAAATTAGATAATTTGAAACCAAATAGGGGGTTAAAATTTTATTGTTTTGATTCATAACACTTTCCCCATAGGTGTATCTTGAGGATCGCTCTCGTAACCGTCAGGATCATTAAATGGCATTTTTACATATTTTTGCTTTTCATAAAAGAAGACCGCAGCAGGAGAAGATTCTGTATGGAGGCTTCTATATCCCCGTACTTTAAGCCATTTTTCCATCAGGGTT
>CAZHGK010000040.1:1760-15357 GCA_964532095.1 uncultured Planctomycetales bacterium
AAAATTGGAAATTAGAAAAAATCTTTCAAATGGGTAACCCAAGGTTAGTTAAAGAAATATCAGTAATTAAAGACGGGTTCAAGGTTACATATGACGGTGGTGAGAGAGAAGAACCTATTAATCTGAAATTGCTTAATCAAAAACTTCAGGAAGCAAGCTATGCTCAGGTCGTGACAGAACAATTGCAACCAACCGCCACCGCAGCGATGACAATCCAAGGATTACAGGCAAAGTTTGAAGCGTTGGATAAAATTAAAATTTCAAAATTACCTCAGGACCATCTACCATTACTTCAGCAAAGATTATTTACTTTAAAAGCAGATCTTGCTAAATTTCGCAGAAAAAATGCAGCCAATGAGCAAGCAGGAAGCCGTTTAGCCGCATCTATTGAAGGCCGTCTTATCGAAATTGATCTTGCCTTGGGCAACACTCCGGGTAAGCTTACAACCGCCACCGCAGCGATGGTTAGCGAAAGAGGAGCTACTGCCAGTGCTGCGATGATGGCACCTGAAGCTATTGTTCGGGAAAAAGCGCAAGGAGTTTTAGTTGGCAAAGCTTTACATACAGTGCTTGATTCAAACAGTCCATCTGCCAAAGATTTCTTAAAAGGTGGGTTTGGACAATCAGGGTACGGGGTAGCTGCAGGTGCTGCCAATGATGGTTCCCATGCTATTGATGGTGAAGGTAATCAAGGGTATTATGTGAGCCAAACAAATGTTTCTAATGGCAAAGATGGTTTTAAATCAGGACAACAAGTTTTTGTAGATACTGTCAATGATATGAAGGCGTTTTTTAAACGCCGTGCCGCCCGTATAGGCAAATCAATCAAATTGGTTATCAAGCCAGGTATCGGTGGGCAGCATACGCCATTTCAAGGAATCGCCGAGGTTTTTCAAGTGATCGATCCCACATCAGGAACAGTTGTTGGCGAATATGAACTTGGCAAGAATTGGGAAGGATCTATTTCAAAAGTTTTGAAAATTCATGATGCCACATGGGACCAAATTGCTGTAATTCCAAGCTCTAAATCCGGAACCACTGATGAGACCATGGAAATATTTGTGGAAATTTTTAAGCTTTTATTAGAAAAGAAAGCGACTCAAATTGGTCTTAAGGGTGGAATTTTTGCTGACACTGTTATCAAATATTTGCATGATATTAATTTTGATGCAGATGGCAAAGAAGTTGCCGGCAAAGATTTATTTAAGGGTTTTAATTTTACTGATTTGGTTGATAGAACTGAAGCCCAAGATATTTTGGCTGCTCGTACTAACGTTGAAGAAGTTTTTCGTGCCGTATTAGGCAATATGAGACAACCGATAGACCAGCGGATAGTCGTTTGTCTGCGTTTATCCGTAATTCTGGTTTAGATAAGTTATTAGGAGAAGATGCACCTGGTTTTGGGGCCATGTTTGACAATGTCGGTGGCCGTTGGACCGGTGACTTGCATATGATGACATTTTTGGCTTTTCATGATTTGGATGCAGATGCATATTGGCGGGCAAGATACGAAGGAATTAAAGAGGCCCGTCAAGAAACTCATCTAGGCAATTTCTTAGGTAATTATGTTTTAGATCACGAGATTAAGAAAATAGCCCTCGTTGTCCCAGATGAATTATTTTGGTTTGGTAAAGCTATAGAACAAAATTTTAATGAAAGTATTTGGCAAAAAGGATTCGCCAATCTGCGAGCTGTGCGTATCAGTGATTGGCAGGCACAAGCTAAGAATTATCAAAATGAAAAAAGTGCCGTTCTGGATTTGACCGGGAGTGTATCTGGCGATAATGTCACGGGCCTCAAACCAGTAAGAACTACGGAAGGTAAACAAGTATTAGCTGAAGAATTCGGACGTCTGTTTACCACATTCTATGGTATGACGTATACGGTTGGTACCCGTCTTATCGGTCGGGCTTTGGCAGAAGCTGGTTTAAAAGCTGAAGATATTAATGTGAATGATTTAGAAAATTCCGCTACAAAAATATTCCAAAAAAATCTTTTCTTAAGGCAGCCGTTTGTGGAATTAGGTAAAGGCCTTTTGCAAAAGCATTTTGAACAATTACAAACTCGTCAACGTGAATGGGAACGAAAGGGCAGTCATGGAATCAGTCCCATTGTTGAAGAAGCCAATCAGGTTGTGGATATCGCCCGAGAAACAGATGCTCGACGGCTAGCACAGCTTATTAAAGAATTTTTTAAATCTGCTCAAGTTGAGAATAAAACATTTGTGCCATTTATTTACCTTGAAGGCGAAAAGTTTACCCAATTGCGTCAGGAATTGGTCAAATTAGGTTTAGAGTGGGTTCTTCAGGGTACTGGAGATCAACACATTAGTTGGCAGCAGGTATTGGCAAATCCAGAATCCTATTTGCCATTCATTATTTCTTTTGTACCTGAAAAGCAGGATATGGTGGCTGGGGTTCCTGCCATTGGTTTTGCTAAAGGGTATTTAGATAATATCAGCCCACATATGATTCGTCATTTCTTTGCTAACTATTCCTATGAAGCATTAAAGAGTCAACATACGAATTTTACTCCTGGTCTTGATGGAGTATTTGTGAGCTTAATCGATAGTGTTGATCAACGTGAGGGTTTGGTCGAGGCATTTAAACGAGGTGTCGCTGAGGCAGCCACTGCAGCGATGCTGACTGTTCCATTCAATGATGGAATGGCACTGTATATGAAGACTTTTTTGAAAGAAGAAATTTCAAAAGAAGCAGCCATTGAGAAGTTTCTTGAAGCTCTTAAAATGTGGATAGCAGAGCATAAGCTTGAACCTCTCCATGACAATACTCTGCAAATTTTAAGAGGGTCTTTGAAAAATTCTCCTCCTGATGAAGTAGTCATTGATGAAGATGTGCTTTTTGGGCGTACTGAATTTGAAATGAGAACTCAAAGACGGGAACCAGGTGCCAGGTTTGTTGTAATGAATAAAGGCGCACGCTTATGGGAATTTATGCCTGTGACCCCAGAGCACATGTCTGGTTTCGTAAGAGCCATTGAATATCTCCAGGCAGCATCACGTTCACAATTAGAAAGGCAAAGAGTCGCTCCACCACCAACCACGGCAGCAATGGTGCATACTGCGCAATTAAAAGCAGCGCCGAGCGGGGGGATTGATTTAAACTCCCGCAACTTGAAGATGCAGGAAAGTGGTCAAAAAGCTGATATCCGTTTTAATCAGGCCATGATCACCCAATTTAAGAAGGGCGATTTCTCCGGCGTACGGTTTCAAGTGAACGATGTCATTCGCATCAATCCTATGGTCATTCTAGGATTGAAAGAAGACGAAGAAACCGAAAAGTTAGTTAAAGCTTAACGCTTGATTTTTACCCCTTATTTGGATACTCTAGTGTATTCAGATAAGGGGTATTTTTATGCGCATTGCCATCACTGGCTCAACCGGCCTTATAGGTTCCCGATTAGTTGAATTTTTCTTGTCCCAAGGCCATGCGGTTAGTCAAATGACCCGTCGGTCAACCGTGACAAACCTGCAAACGCCTGTTATTTGCTGGGACCCTGTGCATGCGCATATGGACAGTCATCAGCTGGAAGGTTTTGATGTTGTCATCCATTTGGCAGGCACCAATGTCGGCGAGAAATGGAATGATGAATATAAGAAAAGTATTTTAGATAGCCGCCAGCAAGGCACACGTTTATTAGCCCAAACCTTATCCCAATTAAAAAATAAACCCAAGGTATTGTTGTCTGCTTCCGCCATTGGTTTTTATGGCAATCATGAGGCACAAACTGTTTTAGATGAAACAAGCCCGCGTGGCCAGGGCTTCTTGCCTGATGTCTGTCAGGTTTGGGAACAAGAAACCAGGCCGGCCCAAGATGCTGGTATCCGTGTTGTGAACATGCGCTTTGGCGTGGTGTTAAGTAAAAAGGGTGGGGCGTTAGCCAAGATGTGGGTGCCCTTTCAATTCGGTTTAGGCGGTATCCTGGGTTCCGGTAAACAGATGATGAGCTGGGTGGCTTTAGATGAAATCCCATTTATCGTCGATCATTTAATTAAAAGCGATGTTACAGGCCCGGTGAATGTGGTTTCGCCTCAGGCTGTATCGAATGCAGAATTTACCAAGGTTTTAGGTGCAGCGATCAAAAGGCCAACAGTATTCCCAGTTCCAGCTTTTGGTGTTAGAATACTTTTTGGAGAAATGGGCCAGACATTATTATTAGAAGGCAGTCATGTTGTCCCAAAAGTTTTGCAGAATAGTGGTTACCGATTCCACTATGCTGATTTAAATTCCGCACTTAAGGAAGTTGTTAAATAACATGTCTTATTTAGTTTTAGCTCGAAAATACCGTCCACAAACCTTTGCTGATGTTATTGGCCAGGAACATATTACCAGCTTATTGGGCAAATCCATTGAATCTGGCCGCTTAGCCCATGCCTTTTTATTTTGCGGACCGCGCGGGGTAGGGAAAACATCCTGCGCCCGGATTTTAGCCAAATGTTTAAACTGCGAAAAAGGCCCGACGCTAACCCCATGCGGCACATGTTTTCCCTGCCAGGAAATTGCTTCTTCAAATAGTTTTGATGTGATTGAAATCGATGGGGCATCCAATCGTGGGATTGATGAAATCCGCACCCTTCGGGAAAATGTGAAATTTGCTCCTAGCTATGGGCGGTTTAAGATTTATATCGTCGACGAAGTCCATATGTTAACGACCGAAGCATTCAATGCCTTGCTTAAAACATTGGAAGAACCACCGCCACATGTGAAATTTATTTTTGCAACAACTGAAGCCAATAAAGTGCCAGCGACGATCCTTTCGCGTTGCCAGCGTTTTGATTTTAAGCGCGTGTCGGTAGAGATGATCAGTGGCAATTTGCGCGATATTTGCAAGAAAGAAAATGTGGCCATCGATGATGGCGCTATTTTTGCTGTCGCTAAAGCTGCCCAAGGCAGTATGCGCGATGCTTTAAGTGTGTTGGACCAATTAAGTGCCTTAGGGGATGAGGGCGTTAAAGCGCAAGATGTGTTTTCCATGTTGGGCATGGTGGAAACAGAACTGTTATTTTCATTAACAGATGCGTTAATTGATAAACAATGCAGCCAATCCTTGACGGTGTTTAACGATATTATTGACCGTGGCAAGGATATTAAGCAATTAAGCAAGGATTTGGCCGAACATTTTAGGCATTTGATGATAGCGAAAATTGGCGGGCCTTCTTTAAGTTCGTTGATTGATTATCCGGCAGCGATTAAGCAAAGGATAGGCGAGCAGGCAGGGCGCACCAGCATTCCGGTGGTATTAAAATCCATTGATTTATTAATTGAAGCGCAGGAAACCAGCCGTATTATGGAAAACCAGCGCATGCCTTTAGAAATGGCATTTGCCAAAATTTGTTTTGGCACAGCGATTACAGCAGCACCAACTACAGCGGCAAGTTCAGCCCCACAAACAGCGCCAGTGACTGCTCAAAGGCCTATCGCAGCGTCGGTATCAACACCACGGCCTTCGGTAGCCAAGCCTGTGGCTGCTCCTGAGGCAGCAGCACCTGTGGCGAAAGCAGGGGTTCATACATGGTCGTTGGAGCAAATCCAGCAGCAGTGGAACACTTTAACGCATGAAGTGTCAAAAAAGAAAATGTCATTGGCGACGTATTTGCAAGATGGTACACCGACGGGGTTTAAGGGTGGGCAGTTGACGATTTCGTTTAATCGCGAGCATGAATTTGCCAAAGAAAGTTTAGAGTCCAAAGAAAACATGACGCTTGTAGAAAAGGCGATTAGTGAACGTTTAGGGGCAGCCGTGACGATGCGGTATTGGTTAACGGACGACCAGGCGCCTGCGAAAGAGGATGAGCCGGTTGTTAAGAATGCTTTGGATACGTTTGGTGGTCAGGTGGTTAAGGAGTGGCATAACGAGTCTTAGTATGTATCCAAAATTAATTGAAAATTTATTAGAGCATTTGTCTAAATTGCCTGGGGTTGGGCGCCGTAGTGCCGAGCGTATTGTGTTTTGGCTGTTAAGCCAGGACGAGGCGCAGGTGAAAGGGTTAGCCAATAGCATTATTCAGCTAAAGGAAGGTTTGCGGTTTTGCCGTCAGTGTCATAATTTAAGTGAGCAGGAATTATGTTTGGTCTGTGGGGATAGTGGTCGGGACCGCAAGACGATTTGTGTGGTTGAGAGCCCCAAGGATTTATTAGCGATTGAGCGCACGGGAAGTTTTCGGGGATTGTATTATGTGTTGATGGGAAATATTTCTCCGGCGGATGGCAGGGGGCCAGAGGATTTGCATATTGGGAAATTGTTAGGTCGTATTAAGGATGAAGGTATTGGTGAGGTGGTAATTGCCACAGATCCCGACGCTGAAGGTGAGATGACCGCGATGTATTTGGGTAAGCAAATTAAGCCGTTGGGGGTTAAGGTGAGCCGGATTGGGTTAGGGATTCCTGTTGGCTCGGCGGTGGAGTATGTGGATTTATCGACTTTGACAATGTCTCTGAACTCTCGAAGAGTCGTTGACTTCTAAAACATTTTTTGTATAATAGCCCAATACATTTACGAGATTTTGTCATTCCCGAAAGTTTTAGTCGGGAATCCACGTTAGTAATTTTAGATTTATTCCCCTGTAGCTCAGTCGGTAGAGCAGCGCGCTGTTAACGCGCTTGTCCGAGGTTCGAGCCCTCGCGGGGGAGCTTTAAACAAGAAAGCCCACTTTTTAGTGGGCTTTCTTGTTTATATCTTTCTAGCGGGAGAGGGCTCGAAATGAGCCCGCTTATATGATGCGACGAAAAGGAGCATCATATGGGCGAAGGTCTGACCCCACGAAGTGGGGCAACGAGCCCTCGCGGGGGAGCCATATAAATAAAAAAGGGTGCCTTTTTGGGCACCCTTTTTTATTTATATTGATCGACCCCACGAGAAAGACGAACAAACCATAGCCATCGAGATATTGGTTGATTACTGCAACAGACGATTGAATGTGAATTGAACCTAATGGGGTGACAGTGAGCCGAAGGCGAACGCCAGAGGGGCGAAGCCCCTATGGGGAATGAAGCCGCACAAGCGGCTGAATGACCGAGAGGGGGAGCTGTAGTATCCTACCGGGAGAGGGCTCGAAGTGAGGCCTGTTTATGTGATGCGATGAATAAGAGCATCACATAGGCCGAGTGTCTGACCCCGCCAAAGGCGGGGCAACGAGCCCGAGTGGCATGAGAATACCAAGGGCCGACCCGATTGTGGGTAAGCTAGAAATTATATTTTGTCCTTTTGAGAAGTTAATAGTATTATGGGTACGCGGTACATTCAAGTTTCTAAAATCAATGGAGTTATATAAAAACGGTCCCAAGGTTGTTTTAAGAATGAATCTATGACGAATTTATTGTATCCATTTATATTTCTTTCGGCTGTAGGTTTAATTCTTAGCATCATTGCTCATATCTCAGCTTTGTTAGGGATTGATCTTGGTATTGGATCGAAGGTTTTTATATTGCATATTGGTATCTTTGTCGTCTGGCTTCCCACTGTCTTGGTTATGCAGAAAATGACTAAGGGTTGTAAACAATCTGATATATGGAAAGTTGCTTTGATAGGCTGTCCAGATTGGATGAAAAAAGTGACGTATGGTATTATTGGTTATGCCATAATAAATTTTGTGATATTTATGTTTTTAGTTCCGAATCATCCAACCAATCATTCTGGTGCAGCAACCCCAGAAACGGTGAGGGGCTTTTCAGGTCATTGGATGGTATTTTATTCTGTGGCAATCGCCGTCATGTATTCTGCTACTAAATTTAAAGATACCCAGAGAAAATGTCAAAATGGTCATGATGTTTCCATATTAGCCAAGTATTGTGATCAATGTGGGGCTCCAATAGCGATGATGGGGAAAAATAGCTAGACCGGTCTACATATGGAAATTTCAGGTGGCGTAGTTCATGAACTACCTCTAGATTTTAAAAAAGCATTGGTTCGTAATCCAAAAGCGCTTAAGACATGGGAAGATATTACGTCTCTGGCGCGCAACGAGTGGATATGTTGGATCATATCAGCAAAAAGAATTGAAACTCGAAATAAAAGAATTGAGTGGGGTTGTGAAAATCTAAATGAGGGGAAACGTCGGCCATGTTGCTGGCCTGGCTGCCCACACCGTAAGTAAAAACAAACAATACAAGGAGAAGGGTTATGAAAAAGTTTTTGATTTTGATTTGCGCATCTTTACTAATGACCACAGCTGTTTTTGCTGCGAAAGCCAAGTCATATCAGGTTACTGGTCCTGTTTTGGAAGTGACCCCAGACATGATTGCTGTCCAAAAAGGCCAAGATAGATGGGAAATTGCCCGCGATGAATCAAGCGTTGTGAAGGGCGATTTGAAAGTCGGTTCCAAAGTCACCATCGAATATACGATGAAAGCAAAGTCTGTTGAAGTAAAAGAAGAAAAAACGAAGTAAACTAAAGTAAATATGGCAAGAAAATGAGGGATATCCTAAACTCAAGAATGTTAAGCAGCTTTTTTATCCTTCTTTTCTTGCCATTTTTTCTGGCCTTCCTTTTTCTTCTTACACCCACCGTATGTTTTACAAATCAGTTAATAGAAGTAGAGCATTTGGTGCAAATTAAAGATGTAGATCCGACGATCATTCTAGATTTACGTTACGCCACAGAAGATAATTTTACGCATCAGAAGGTTTACCCTTTAGCCCGGGGAATTCTTCGATCTGAAACCGCCCAAAAGCTGGCTGCTGCCAATGCCCAATTTCGTAAGAGTGGGTATACGATTAAGGTCTGGGATGCCTACCGCCCAATTTATGTGCAGAAAATATTTTGGGATTTAGTGCCCGATGACCGTTATGTGGCCAATCCATATAAGGGAGGCTCTCGGCATAACCGGGGTGGGGCGGTTGATATTACCCTGGTTGATAAAGATGGCCACGAAGTTCAAATGCCCTCTGGGTTTGATGATTTTTCGTCCAAAGCCTGGTCAAATAATTTTGCTTTAACAACTGCGGTCCAAAAAAACGTCACATATTTGCGACAGGTGATGATGACGCACGGTTTTACGCCGTTAGAGCACGAATGGTGGCATTTTGACGACAAAGACTGGCGTAAATTTCCGCTCGTCGATGTTTCCTTGGATAAGTTTTAGCTAATTTGATTAAAACCATCTTGGATGTTATACTTCACCCATGCACATTTTTATTGGAAACTTATCATTCGCCGCTAAAGAAGCAGATGTACAAAGTCTATTTGAGCAATTTGGAACGGTAGAGTCTGTAAACATGAAAAAGAAATCCAAAGGCCATGCTTTTGTTGTTATGCCCAATGCCGATGAAGGGCATAATGCCATCGCCTCACTCACAGGTAAATCATTTATGGGCAGACCTGTCGATATCAGCATCCGCGAATTTAAACGTTAAATCATGGACGAACAACAACACAAAGACCTCTTGCATGGAGTGACGCTTGAAATGATTCTTACCCGTCTGCATAAGAAGCACGGGTGGGAAGGATTATATAGCCGCATTAAAATTAACTGCTTTGCCAAGAACCCCAGCATCAAATCCAGCTTAACATTTTTACGCAAAACTCCCTGGGCGCGGGAAAAGGTGGAAACCCTTTATATGTATTTAAAGCCCGAAGACCGACAGGGATAATTTTCTAACCAAAAATTAACATAGCCCTAACGGGAACGTAATATTCTCCGTCTATACTCTATTTTAAATGAGGATATTTAGACGATATTACGGTTTTAGACTGTTGTGCGGGGCGATACTTTTTTTCTTTAGTTTCAATGTGTTAGGAGAAAAAGCCGCCCAAGCCTGGTCACTTTCTGCATCAGAAAACGCCATTATGCTGCCTGCTGGGGCGCTTGTCCCAGTGTCTAAGGCTTTTTCCCTGCCTACGCTTAAAGCCATATCTATTAACTCCAATGACCCATTTAAGATTGATTTTGTCGTTGATGCAGCCAATACCAATGAAAGCGATGAATTCAGCCAAGAGCAGGTAAATCTGCTTATTAAATATTTCTTAAGTTTTTTGACCATCCCCGAAGAAGACCTGTGGGTTAACTTAAGCCCCTATGAAAAAGACCGTATTATTCCGTCGGAATTTGAGAATACAAATGCAGGGCGGGATATGCTTGTGCAGGATTATGTTCTTAAGCAATTATCCGCCTCATTAACACATCCAGACAGTGAATTAGGTAAGGTGTTTTGGAAGAAGATATATGCCAAAGCCAAGGATGCCTATGGGACCACACAGATTCCTTTAAATACGTTTAATAAGGTATGGGTAGTGCCTGATCGTGCGGTTGTGTATGAAGAAAAAGGTTCAGCATTTATTGGCGAAAGCCGTTTAAAGGTTTTAGTTGAGGAAGATTATCTAAGCACCCAGAAAAATATAAAAGTATCAACGGATAAGAAATTTGGGGATCATCTATCTTCCGAGGTGATGCGTGCCATTATCATCCCAGAACTAGAGCGTGAGGTGAATGAAGGTAAATACTTTGCACCCTTGCGTCAGATGTATAACTCGCTGATTCTAGCCATCTGGTTTAAGAACAAATGCCAGCAGCATTTAATTAATCAGGTTTATGTTAATCAAAAGAAGACATCAGGCATTACCATCGAAGATAAGGAAATCAAAGAAAAGGTCTATGCGCAGTATCTAGCCGCCTTAAGAAAAGGCGCCTATAATTTTATTCGGGAAGATTATGATGAAGGTTCCCAGCAAATAGTCCCGCGCAAGTATTTCTCCGGGGGGTTTTCATTTGCCATGGCTGCTACACGTGTGGAATACCGTTCTGCGTCGATGTTATCTAAACTACGTGATCAGTTTAGTTCATTTAAAAGATATTATCACGGGGCATTTACCTTAGATCCATTAGGAGCATCCAAGCAAAAGCTCATGGCATTGGCAGCAGGAGGGTTGATATTAATGGCAGGGGCAGGTCAAGTGCAGGCAAAAACTGTAGCGCCAGGACCAACGCAGCGATTAGAGCTGGCATTACACAAGGTGGATGGGAATCTAGGCGGTTTATTAGGTAATCATGAGGGAGCTGTAGGTTATCGGAAACTTAAGGAATTAGTTGAGTCAATTGACCAGCTTCCGGTAAATACATCGGTCAAAGAAGCAGCCCAGCGGTTAAAGCAGGCGATACTTGATCCAGAATTTTTCCAGGCAAATATCGACGAAAGAAATCAAGGGCCGAAGGGAGGGAGGGTATCTCAGAGCAGTCCACGTGCTATTGTTAATCGTGCCATTAAAGATTTAAAGCGAGAGTTGGCAAGTCCTAAGATTGTTCCAGCGCCTGTCATTACTACTTTGCCCCAGGTGCCACATACCGAAGTTCCAGATATTCAAGAACCGCAGCCAACAGCTCCCAAGAAAGAAGTGATAGCGCCAAAAATTCCTGAAGTCAAGCCAGCTGTTGCTTTACCGTCAGTAACAGAACCAGCTATTCAAGAACCGATCGTTACAAAACCTGTGGTGGCGGCACCCATACAAAAGACTATCCTTGAACCTCAAACTGTATCTGCAGCTCCATCTGCAACACCAACCAATACAACGGCTGCCTTGCCAATCCTTACTAAGTCCGTCGATACTATCCCCATCCTGCGTGACGGACCGTCGATAAGAAGGGGGGGAATGATTACCCACCTTGATTCTAATAAAACAATATATAAAGAAGGCGAGCCATTTTTCTTCGTCTATGACAAAGATTTAGACACAAAAATCAAAACCTTGGTAGCAGAGTTAAAGATTCTTAAAGGCCAGCTCATTCCTTTGATGGAATTGTGGAAAAAGAACGAGGCAACAGGCTTAGATGTCAAAACATTGGAAGATAATATTTTCCTGAAAGAACAAGAACTGGCGCGTGCCCGTCAGCAAAATGCCATTGGTTGGGTGACTGCCCCACAAGATTTAATAATTTTGCCAACAGGTGAACTATCTAATGGGCAGGAAGTGAAGGAAGGAGAGGCAGGTTTAATTAAATATTTTGATAATCACTCTGCACGCATTAATTTTACTCTTCCTGCCGGGGTAAATAATTTTAATGCCATGAAATTTAAAATTGATGGGCAATATGTGCGGGCAGAGAATATTCATTGCCACCTGGATCCTACGCATAAGAATTTATTAGTAACACTGGATGTGATTTCATCTTTTCCAATCCCGGCTGAACAAAAGGTTTTGTTGGAAGTTGTTTTGGAGCCAAGCAATCCTGTTTTTCCGTCGTTGACATCAATTGCGGGCCCAGGAAGCATTGGCCAGGTGAACACCGTTGATGGTTATGAGCTGCGCGCATCTGCAAATGGCCATGTGACGATGATGAATTTAAAAGAGGGAATGAGGGTTTATCCGGGCATGCTCTTAGCAGTTGTAGAGCCTAAGCCATATTTGGATGAGAAACAAAGCATTTTATCAGACCTGGCTGTTATTGATTTTCAATTATCCAAGGCCTATGACCCTCAAAGCGGATTAGCTTTAATCGACCAGCAGCAATTGGGCAAATTAAGTTCAAGGCGAGCGGAACTAATGTATAGATTGCAGGAAATTGAATTGGTATTAGGGCGATTAGAAATTCGTTCTAGCGTCGATGGAATTATTCTTAGCTTAAGCCCTTTGCGAAAGTCGCAGGAATTTAAGAAAGGTGATCCAATTTTACGCATAGGTACAGGAAGTGGATTGGTTGGAAATATTAAATACGACCAAGGTGGCGTATTATTTTCCAATCAATTAACAGTGGTAAAGGGAATGCCGATTATTGTTACAACGCCTCAAGGAAACCTTCCGGGAAAGATCGTCGCTATTAATAAAAGCCCCATGAGCGTAACAAATAATCTGGAAGGCTTTCAAAGCATTATGGCCCAGGTGTTTGATCAGCATCGTAATGTGATTCAGCCTAATTTGCCTGTTCGGGTTATTGTGCCCACTGAAGCAAAGGATGTTAAGGCAGTCTCGGATTTATTAGATCAAATAGAAATGGAAACTCGCAAATCAGGTGCTGTGGGTTCGCCGCCGCCAGATGATCAAGATATTGATCCTGATCAATTAATGCCAAAGGTTCCAACGGTGTTTAGTTCTCCTGAGGCTATGCCTCTGGTTATAGCACAAACCAATGTGCAATCAGCCACAGTCAATTTAAACCAGACAGCAGCATGGGCGGCAGCTAATCCATTAAATTTCTATGAGGCAGTTGCAGAATATAACAAAAGAAAATTAGCCGAGAATGCCGCCTATGATACGCGGATCACTCTTTTTGGTGGGCCCGTTTATAGGAATGGCCAATTAACATGGGACTATGGGATTGGCGGATTATTTTTAAACTCTGTGCAGGGAAGCGCGCAATCTGGCAATGCCATTAATGCGGCAGCGCCTCTTATTACTGGATTTGGTGCAAAAATTATTGATATCCTTGACGGTAAGGCAGGTAAAGAAAAGAAATTAGCCCAAAAGGAAAGTGAACAGGCTGATTATCATACCCAGGTGGTGAGCAATGAGGTAAGAAATGTGGCCCAAGATTTGTTGGTCAATATCGGCGCTGCCCAAGAAAAAATTGCCCAGTTAAATACGCTTCATTCCTATTTAACAAATTCGTTACAAATTATTGAAGATCGTATCGCCAAAAGATTTAGTTTA
>CAZHGK010000041.1:0-10439 GCA_964532095.1 uncultured Planctomycetales bacterium
GAATTGCTTAAATGCCTCGGCCCCTCGAGGATCCGTGACAATTTGAGCATCATTATGCCCGCCATGCACCTTGATCATTGCCTTAGGATCAGGAGCTGCATCAAACAACCGTTCTCCCATACTAAAAGGCACGACCACATCTTCACCACTATGGATAAAAACCTTGGGCATGGTTAAATATTTAATCTTGGAAATATTATCAAAACGGATATGCATGAGCCACGACGGCAAATACGGATACATCCGATGCGCCATGTCTTGTGCGCTGGTAAACGTAGAATCCACAACTAACAAGTCAGGAGGACGTCTGCGGGCTGCTTCAATAACAGCTGCACCCCCTAATGAAGCCCCATAAAATACAATTTTATGACCTGCGACATGCGGATTTCTAACCACATAATCATAGGCAGCAACAGTATCCCGATAAATTCCTTCTTCCGTCGGCCGACCGTCGCTATTACCATACCCGCGGTAATCAAAAATAAATACACTTAAACCCATATCATAAAAAAACTTAATCTTCATTAAACGGCTGCTGATATTGCCGGCATTGCCATGAGCAAAAATAACAACCGCGCGGCTGCCTGGACGGGTTAACATCCATCCATTTAATTTGACCTTATCTTCAGTGGAGAAATATACATCTTCATATGGCAGATTCACCTGCTTGGGGGTCAATACCACTTGCCGGTCAACAAAGAATACCGCCGTAGATTCCAAATAGCGAACCAACGCCAACAAACCACCAAAGAAAATAATGATAACAAGGATAATAACCGGCATAAATTTCTTCATACGTGAATTTGCCCGAATTTAATCAGTCGACGAAACCCGGCGCATAGGGATTAAATTGGCCATAGATTTGATGCCGCGGATAATATCGTCCATGCGGCAAGGCTTGGTTAAATAATGGTCTGCCTCTAGGTCAAACCCTTTTTGAATATGGCTCATTTCGCTCAATGCAGAAACAATAATGATGGGTTGCCATTTCTTCGACGGAGGCTGGGAACGCAAACGCCGCACCACTCCCCAGCCATCTAAACGGGGCATGGTAATGTCTAGCAGGATCACATCAGGATTTAAGCTCACAATTTTCTCCCACGCATCTTCCCCGTCAACAGCAGTAATTACCTCAAAGCCGCTTTGGGCGACCTTCTTGGCCATAATTTCCAAGATGGTTGGCTCATCATCCGCAATTAAGATTTTCAAATCAGCCATTTGCTCCTGCCCCTGTTATGGACGCTCAACTACACGCGCGGAAGTATAACTTTTCAAATCGTAATGAATTTCTGTCTTCGGCATGGCAATGCGGTCGATGGTCACTCCACCTTTACTAAAGAATTGTTCTGCCATGGTGTCATGATATTCAGAAAAAATAACCACCCGTTTAATACCTGCAGTAATTAATGCCTTAGCACAAGTGGTGCATGGCATATTCGTCACATAGGCACTAGCACCTTCAACTGCATGACCACGGCGGGCCGCTTGGATTAAGGCATTCATTTCCGCATGCACTGTGCGGATGCAATGATTATCGACGATTAAACATCCCACATCTTCACAATGCTCATCCCCAGGGATGGAACCATTATACCCCGTGGCAATGACATTCTTATTTTTAGCCAACACACACCCACAATGCATGCGCGGACAGGTGGCTCGCTCGGAAGCAAGCATGGCCAGTTTTAAGAAATATTCATCCCAGTTCGGTCTTTGCACCATAATTGTTCTCCTAATATTTGCCTATACTATAGCAATTTTCATTTAAAATGCCGCAATATTTTTTCAATCCCCGACCTAAATTCATCTGTGTGGGGCAGTAAGCTTAAAATCAAATACCCATCGTGTTTAAAATCAAAAAAAAACCCTGGATGCACCAACACATGGTCTTCTTTAAGGAATTTTAGTACCCATTCCTCCTCGGTCATTCGATTGGGAGCTTTGAGGATGGCATACCAGCCTCCTGCCACTGACAATAGTTCAACAGTCCCAGCTGTTTGGCTTTGAAGAACTTTCCAATTGGCCCCAACACGACTCATAATCTGCTCCTGCATCGACGTAGCAGCTGTCAACCACACAGGCAACGCCCTTTGTACAGGCGTGTTCACTGACAAATACGTGTCCGCAATAATTTCTAATCGATTTAATGCTTCCTTAACCGTATCTTCAGGACCTGATGTGACGATCCAGGAACATTTCATCTGCGGTAAAGCCATGATTTTAGATAAGCCACTTAAAACAAAGGTTAACGCCCCGGCATTTCCAACACAACTATAGGCATTCTCCTTTTTGAAGGCATAATCATAAAAAACCTCGTCGGAAATAATGGCCATGTTATTTTTATGACATAGCCCATTTAGAAAGGCCATGTCCTCATCATTGATATATGAGCCCGTTGGATTATTGGGGTTCACTAAAATAATCGCTCGGGTATCCGCATCGATTAAAGCTTCAAGGGCTACCCTATCCAAACGCCATATGCCATCATAAACCAAGGGATAATAATCAAACGCACAATCATTAAGCTCCAACAGAAATTGAAATAACGGATAACTAGGACGGGGAATTAAAACGCGTTCGCCGGGATTAACTAATAAACGTAACAAAAATGAATATGCCTCCGATGTGCTGGAAGTTAAAACGATCTGCTCAAGCCCTGCTTTTAAATGACGATCGGCATAATATTTAACGATGCTGGACCGGGCACTGTTTAAACCCTTGGAATCAGCGGTATAAATTAAGCTTTCTGGCTGGGCTAATGCAGATAATAAGCCGTCCGGATATTTAAATCCGCAACGGGTAGGATTAGATTCTGTTAAATCATTAATGGAAATGCCCCGGTGCTTTAATGATTCCAAAGCTTGGGTTAATTCATTGGAATTCTGTTCCCAGTCCGTGCGTGAGGCAAAAGGAAAGTTATCCATTACTTTGTTTTAAACGGGCAAGTTCTGCTTCTGTCGCCTGCAACGTTTTCTTTAACTGGTCAAATTCTGATTTCGCCACCCACTGAATATCTTCACGCTTCTTTTTTAATTCCTTATTTTCTGCGGTCAATTGCGACACCTGCTTCGTTAACGCATTCACCGTGGTGTCCAGGCTCATGGATTTCGTCGAGAATGTCCTTTTTTCCTCAACAACCGCATCATATTTGATTCTAATATCCTGTAATTCACGCTCAGCAGCTAAGCGCGAGCTATGCTCTTTTTCCAAATCCTTCTCGGCACGCATAAGCTGGTTCTGTATATCTTTTTCTAAACCCTTGGCCTTATCTAAATTCTCCTGGCCTTTTTCCCGCCAATTCTTTTCCTGGGCCAATTTATCCATCAACTCTTTAATGTGCTCTTTTTGATGGTCTATCTCTGAAAGCAATTGCTTATGCTCCATTTTGCCTTTTTCCAAATCCCCTTGCAGCCCCAAATTCTGGCGTTCCCAACGTTCGGCAATGGCTTTCCAGTCCTTCCCATCCTCTGTTTTCACAGGGTCAGGCATCAAGGAAACCCGATCTGATTTTTCCTTCTTTTCTTTTTTCTTGGAAGTTGGCTGGTTTGCTTGACTAGGCATGCCATACACAACCAGGGCCAAAATAACCAAAACCACAAAACATATAATCATTGCCAAAAACATAGCCACTACCTTTCTTAAAAAGTCCTAAAACCTTCCTATAAAGATGCCACGGGAACGGCATTTATGCAAATAAATATTACCCTACAGAAAAAACGCCTGGAAGGGTTTCCAGGCGTCCACAATACACCATTAATCTTTGCTGTTTATTTAGCGAATTCTTGTTTTAGCTTTTCCTTATTCGCTTTAATACGGGCAAAATACCCGTCGATATCCTTTAATAAATTGCCAACAGCAGCTATATCATTAACTTTTGCCAATTGTTCAATTTGTAAACACACGGCATGCATAGGACGAGCAGAAATATTTCCTGCCGCCCCTTTCATGGCATGGGCAACTTCCTTAATACGGGTCGCATCTGCAGCCTTAACTGCAGATTCCAATTCCGTCCGCTTATTCACAAAGTCTTCTTCATAGATATCTAATAATTCTAACAACAACTCTTTATCATCCTGCACGCGTTCAAGCACATCTTTTAAATCGATAATATCTTCACTCATGATTTACCCTTTTTTTGATTATTTGTTACAGTGAGTTACAACCTTGACTATTTCATCATACAGCGCTTGACGATCAATGGGTTTGGAAACATATCCGTCCATCCCGCTTTGCAAATATCGTTCCCGGTCACCTGCCATGGCATTGGCGGTCATGGCAATAATAGGCACATGCATGCCTGTTTGTTTTTCTTCCCGACGGATTACCTGGGTAGTATCAATACCGCTTAATTGGGGCATTTGATCATCCATTAGAATCACATCAAATGTTTTTGTATTCAGTAGATTTAACACTTCCTGGCCATTAAGGACTGGGGTCACGGTCCAGCCAAATTTCTCGAGAATCTTGGTGGCGATTTTTTGATTAACCGTATTATCTTCCGCTAACAAAATGTTTAAATGGCGAACTTCTTCAGGTAATAAAACCTTATTCTGACGGGAATTGTCATCAATGGTTGATTTGGACAATGATTCAAATTTAACACCAAAAATAATCTTAAAACAGAAACGGCTCCCTTTGCCTTCTTCGCTGGTCACCGAAATTTCGCCCCTCATCATCTCGACAAGTTTTTTGCAAATCGCCAACCCTAGTCCCGCCATACCGACGGGCTGTGGTATTATGGGCTTCTGTAAACACATCAAACAATGTGGTTAAATTCTTTTTAGGGATACCAATCCCCTGGTCAATAATTTCAAATGAAATCATGCAGTCTTTTGACGTCAACGATTCCATTTTGGCATTAACTTCAACCTTGCCCTTATTGGTAAATTTGACTGCATTATTGACCAAATTGACCAATACCTGACGCAGGCGCACAGGATCCCCAACCAATAATCTTGGTATTGACCCGTCGATATTCCAGATTAAATCAATCCCCTTGTTACGCGCCAAAACAGACAGCCCCTTACAAACATTTTTCACAATATCCGGGGCATTCATTTCAATTTCTTCTAAGACCACCTTACCTGCCTGGGCGCGTGATAAATCCAGAATATCATTAATCAGGCTTAATAAATTATCCGCTGCGTCCTTGGCCACTTTTAAATTATCACGCTGCTCTTCATTTAATTCCGTATCCAAGGTCAAATCCAGCATCCCGATGATGGCATTCATCGGAGAACGCACCTCATGGGACATTTTTGCTAAAAATACGCTTTTGGCGCTATTCGCTTCTTCGGCAGATAATTTTGCCTGCAACAGCATTTCCCGCACGCGTTTCTGTTCCGTTATGTCCTGGGTAATACCGACGGAACCAATAATATTATTGTCCCTGTCTTTGAGAATGTTCACTGAAAGGTCGACATCAATTTCATGCCCGTCCTTATGAACGACTTTGGTTTCCAAGTGGTGCTTAAACCCGCTTTGACGGATATTCATGGAACGGATATTTTTCCATTCCTGAGGCGGATATAAAGAACTGATGGGACGCAAATACAAATCTTCCTTTGTCATTCCAAATAGCTTTTCCGCAAATTTATTCCAGGAGACAATGCGTTCCTGCGCATCGGTCATGGTAATGGCTGCGGCGGAATTATCAAGGATCACGCGCAAGGTGTTTTCCGATTGCCTTAAATCATCGGCCATACGACGTTGGGAAGAGGTATCGTGCCAAATATTTATAATGCCCTGCGGCTGTCCGTGACTGTCTTTAAATACCGACGCTGCAGCATTGATATAAACTAATGAACCGCTTTTAGCATTGATGCGCGTTGGAACTTCCGTGACAAAACCTTTGTGGCGCTGATATAAAACACAAAAACGCTTATATTCGCTACCAAAAAATAATTCCTTAATAGGGCGATTAAATAGATCTGCCCTTGCCATTCCAAGAATAGATTCAGCCATGGCATTCCACGTCACAATGCGTTCTTGCATATCGGTGACAATGATCGCCGCTGGGCTATGATCAAATACGGTTTTGAATATTTCCCGGGATTCGATAAGCTGTTGTTCAACAGTATCGGGTCTTGCAGATTCTTTGGAAGATTGCTTTATTTTATGATCGGCCATGGATTTTTATATTTTTAACAAGGGCAATAGCAATTAACGCCCCCACCACACCAGCGAGTACCCCTAAACACATCTTGATAACGGCCAATGACACAAACAATCCTAAGAGAACTAAAATAATGACAAACCCACACGCAAAAAACAATAAACTGGCGCAAAGAATGGAAATTAAGACCACAAAAAAATTATATGCAGCCAGATTTCCTTTAGCCATCTTGCTGGCAGCAATTCCAATCCTTAGCATGCAGCTATCATACCATTGAAAAACGGTACTTAGAAAGCAGAACTTAAAAATTATCTCTCGAACTTTACAACCTCTTGCCACCACCCATGGCTATCCCAACGCATGGCTTTTTTCCACAATTCCTTAGCTGTTTTCGTCTTTAAAAATGACGGAGCTTTTTGAAAAAATGTTTTAGCCACCGGATACCCATTATCCATATATTCTTTTGCCTGAATTAGGCATTCTAAAATATCTGCATCGCGGGTGACAATGCTCTCCTTGGATTGCTGCGCATCGTATTCATTACGTAACCGGGTCAATGTTTCACGCAAGCCAAAATTAAGACGGGCAACCTGGTCGTTAAAAACTTTCTTTTCTGCCGCACGGAACTCAATATAGTAATGGCCCATTTTATGTAAATCATTGATCCGGGCTTCATGGATATCATTAAATAAACCCATGACTGCGGCGCGATAAGGATCAACCCCTTCGGCATGGGCAATATAAAAGGCAATTAATGCGCAACGAAAACAATGTTCTGCCACAGTTTCAGGATTTTCAATGCCTGCCACCCACCAGCCGCTGCGCTTGACGCGTTTTAGCAATCCAGCCTCGGCAAAAAAATCCAAAGCAGCGACGGTTTGGTCTGAAGATGATGATTTCTTAACTGTTTTTTTGACGGGTGATTTCATAGCACATAATGGCTGTGGCATGGGCCACGTTTAAGGACATGCGTTCATGTTTCATCGGGATCATAACTTCTGTATCCAAGCGCTTACGGATAATATCGCGAACCCCTTTTTCTTCAGAACCCATGACCAAACCGATTGGAAACTGGAATTTAACTTCCGGTGTGTTTTTGGCTTCTTTAACCGCGGTCCCCACAATCCAAAAACCTTCTTTTTTCGCACGATCAATAGCATTCCCTAAATTAGAAACCTTGGAAATGGTGGTGTAATTTTCTCCGCCACAGGCCACGCGCAACACGCTTTCCGTCACAGACACAGATTCTGTCGTCGGAATAACAATGGCAAAATCACCCAGCGAGCCACAGGTACGAATAATGCCGCCAAAGTTTTGCGGATCAGTGAGATTATCCAAAAACAACAATGACCATTTCTTTTCCAAGGCCTTTTCTAATAAATCAGGAAAATCCATATAAGGAAATTCTTCGATATCCGCAATAATGCCCTGGCTGTTGACATTCTGGGCAAGTTTCTGGATCTTGGTATATGGCACCGAGGAGACTGGCACTCCCCATTGATGGCATTTTTTATGCACATACGCCGTATCCGGATGGCCTTGTTCAATAAGCACCAATTTCACACTTTTAGGATTGGATTTTAAACGTTCAATAACTGGATTCTTGCCGTAAAGTTTCACTTTTTTATACCCAATCTTAAATAAAACAATGGTTTTAAAATGCTCCACCAACTAACCAACGGGACCATTTTCGTATACCCACCTAATTTCTTTGGCGGATAAATTTTCGTCACAAAAGCTTCTTTAAATTTGTATTTTAAGGTGATGGCCTTCCATAAAATATAAGGCTCAAGTTCATATTTATCAAGCCACGCCTGGTGCAGGTTAATCCGGCTGTCATTAAAAATACTAACACGCATCGCCCTAAACCCGTTGGTCGTGTCTGTCACATGCCGACCAGAAAAAACAGAAAATAACCACGGGTGCAAACGTGTGGCAAATTTGCGGTACAAGGGCATTTGCCCGCCGGAACCTACCTTACCTAAATACCGCGAGCCTTGAATCACATCAAAGCCATCGTGAACAATTGGTTCAATAAGAAATGGGATTTCTTCGGGATTATCCTTGTCATTGCCTGCCATGATGACAATGATGTCATAACCACCTTGACGGGCATGGTCAATGGCTGTTCGGATTGCAGCTCCCACTCCTTGGCGCTTCGCATGCTTGATTGTCTGCACCCCGCGATTGGCAAAACTGGCGATCATCTCGCTGGTCCCGTCATCAGAACCATCATCGACAATTAAATAATCAAGCTTGCCAGACACACGGCTTGCTAAAAAACGCTCGATCACGTTTTTTAATTTGATATGTTCATTATAGGCAACCGGACAAACTAAAATCTTCATAAAATAGCCGTCAGCGTATGCTCTTGTAATTGATAGCGGGACCCACAACTACACCCTAAATCTTTATTTAATTTGCGTCCACATTGACAGGCAAAGCCTGCGAGGCTGGCGGGATTACCGACGACAATCTGATACGCGCCAACATCCTTTGTGACCACAGCCCCGGCGCCAACAACCGCGTATTCACCAATTGTTAACCCGCACATAATCGTAGCATTAGCCCCAATGGTTGCACCCTTTTTAACCAAGGTTTTCTCTAGTACCCACGCATCGCGACGATTGCTCCGGGGGAAACGATCATTGATAAAGGTGGCTCCAGCCCCAACAAAAACATCATCTTCTAGTTTAACGCCATCAAATATGCACACGCCATTTTTAAGCGTCACATGGTTACCAATGATGCCACCTTTTTCAATAAAACAACCATCGCAAACATTGCAGTGGCTTCCGACGACAGCGCCGGCTAAAATATTGGCGTTTGCCCAGATGCGTGTTTCATTGCCAATTTGAGCGTCGGGGTGCACTAAAGCTTTTTCATGTTTAAAGAAACTCATAATTTTACTAATTCACCGCGGCGATTGATAGATTCTTGAATAGCGCATAAGGTGCGCACCACATCACCCGCTTGTTTTGCATCTGCCAAATCAGGATTCTTGGTTTGGGCAATGCACTCCAAAAAATAATTTGCCTGGGCTTTTAATGGTTCATTAATGCCGATCTTGGGGATTGTAATCCCTCCTTCACGGGACAATAATTGAAATTCCCCATATGTTTCATAATACACATCGGTTTTCTCGACGTGCTTATCATATAATTTAATGGGCCCTTCAATATCCAGATCATCCCATGCCACCATTTTCTTGTCTCCCACAATGGTGATTTGCCGCACCTTTTTAGGGTCCAGCCAACTGACATGGATATTCGCTAACACATTATTGGGATAATCCAAGGTGGCAAAAGCTAAATCCTCGAGGGAATTGCCTAAACATTTATGCCCGCGCGCAGATACGCTCACCGGACAGGAATCGAATAAATAATTAAAAATGGAAATATCATGCGGCGCTAAATCCCACAAGGCATTGACATCGTAACGGAAGGGGCCCAGATTCGTGCGTTGGGAATGGGCATAATGGACCTTGCCTAATTCACCACCTTTAATATATTCACGCATGCGCGTCACACCTTGATTAAACACAAAAATATGACCCACCATTAAAATTCTTTTATGGGCTTGTGCCAATTCTCCCAATTCCGAACATTCCTCGGGTTTTAAAGACAAGGGCTTCTCACAGAGCACATGTTTCCCTGCTTTTAATGCCTCACGGGTAACGGCCACATGAAAATTCGTTGGCACGGCAATAACCACCGCATCAATGGCTGGGTCTTTAAGAATATCCTGATAATTTTTGGTTATTTTAATCGATGGGTATAAGGCAGCAATAGCAGCCAGGCGCTTATCATCCAGATCAGCACACATGGCCACCTTTGAACGGCCGGATTGGGAAAAAATACGGATATGGTTGGGCCCCCAATGGCCACAACCGATTACACCTATTGTCAGCATGGCGGTTATTATACCGACGTTCCCGTTAAAGAAAAAGCTTTTATTTGCATATTGGCCTATGGATTTGTAGAATAACTTCCTATGAAGAAACTGTACCACATCGCCCTTGTTGCCTCTCTCGCAATTTTTGTCTTTATAAATCTTATCACCCTGTCCATCCATGTCCATGATGTGAATTCAAAACCGCGCGGCGGCTTTGATTTGCTTGCTAATCTCTACAAGCCATTTGAAACCATGGCCGGACAATTTAAACATATCGGCTACATAACAGATAAACCTATGGAACATCCCTTAGCCATTGCCCAATATGAACAGGCCCAATATCTGCTTGCTCCGTCGATATTAGAAATTAATAATGCGGATTTACCGGTTATCATTTTAGACTGCACCCAACCATCTGTTGCTATAGAAA
>CAZHGK010000041.1:10449-14817 GCA_964532095.1 uncultured Planctomycetales bacterium
CCTGTCGCAGATGAATTCGATTCCGGAAAGTTTGCAAAATCCTTACACTTAAATGTTATCCAAGTCACTCCTGAAGGCCTTATCGGAGCTATTAACCCCAGGTATAAACAATTCTAATGCTTGCCTTATTTTTTGGATATGTCTTAATTACCAGCCTGGGCGCCATCATCGTGCATGGAGTTAATCGGAAAGCCCCTTTTGACGCCCAACGATTAATTTTAAGTATTGCCTTAGGCTTAGGCCTGGCAGGCCATGCTGTTTTTTATACGGCTTGCGCTTTTAATATTCATGCCCGGTGGGTTCCTGTAATCCTATTTTTAATTGTGGGCTCGCTTTATTATTGGCGATGGAAAAAACCGGCAATCCGCTGGTCAATGGATACCTACAGTTGGTTGATCTTAGGAGCCTTTATGGTCCTGGCAGGATTTTTAATCTTCGAATCCTCCATTTACCCCATGGGCGGTTGGGATGCCTGGTCGTGCTGGAATTTAAAAGCTAAATTCCTCTTCGACGGCAAAGAACATTGGCGCGACATGATGGACCCTCTGTTATGGCGTAGCAACACCCATTACCCCTTATTACTCCCGACGATCAATGTGTTCTTTTTCCATATCTCAGGCTCTGTCCTGGGGATTATTCCCCAAGTCAATAGCATTATTTTAACACTGCTAACAGCAGCCTTGCTCTACAGCTCCATCACTGCCTTTGCATGGAAAAACAGATTACTTGCCATTTTAATAACCACAGCCTTCTTTCTGATTCCTTTAAACATCCTCCTAGGAATTAGCCAATACAGCGACATCCTCTTCGCCCTCTACCTATTAGCAATTTTTAGCACATGGCTATTTGCATATAAAAACTCATCCAGCGGGGATTATATCTTGTGCGGTTTATTTACAGGGTTATTAACCTTTACCAAGGTCGAAGGCATGGCAGCCGGTGGTTTAATGGCAGGCTTGATCAGTGTTGAATTAATCCGTCGTCGCCAATGGAAATTATTGCAGCCCTATTTGCTAGGATTATTCATTGGCATTTTACCGACGATAGTTTTCCAAATAGGATTTCCAGTTGCCAACGAGGCATTTACCAATGGGCTTGTTTCATTTGCCAAACCTGCCCTGCCCTCACGCTTAGTCAGCATTATCCTGTTAACCATCGGGGAAATGATAAATCTAAAATGGCATTGCCTTTGGCTGGCTGTTGCCGTTGGAATATTCTTTATTCCCCGCCAAAAAAACATTGGCCCATTAAGCTATTTGGGCATTTTCTTTGGAGCGTATGCTGTAATCTTATTTGGATTTTATTACGTGAATACGTTTTTTGAAATTGAGTGGTGGATACCGCAGACCTTGCACCGCATTCTCTTTGCCTTAGGGCCAGCAGCATTGCTGACACTGGCCCTAGGCTTGTCTCGAAGAACTTAAGGACGCTTGATCTTTTTGATTTTATAACGCAGGGTACCCGCAGGGACCTTGATCTCAAGAGTTTCTCCGGCCTTATGGCTTAACAGCCCTTTGCCGATGGGTGAAAATACGGAGATCTTATTTTCCTCATAACTGGCTTCCTCAGGGGAAACAAGCATGTAGGTCAATTCTTCATCATTGTCTAAATCCTGCAAGGTGACAATGGCACCGATATAAACTTTATCGGAAGCAATCTTTTCATCTTCAATAATACGCACATTAGATAACTTGCCTTCTAACTCCGCGATCTTTGCCTCATTATGCGCCTGAGCTTCCTTGGCTGCATCATATTCAGCATTTTCAGAAATATCCCCCTGGGCGCGTGCTTCCCCAATGGCCTTGGCGATTTTCTGACGCTCGGTTGTCTTTAAAGATTCTAATTGTGTTTGTAATTTGATAAACCCGGCTCGGGTTAAATAAACTTCGTTCGCCATACCTCAATCCTTAAATAGATCCCTTGCTTTGCTCGGGATAAATTCCGATATACAACTTACGTCACCTTGGATCCGTAAGTTGTGTCGTCATTTACATTGTCTCGATAGCTTTGACCATGATGGGAACAACGGCCTTGGCTTCATCTTTGCTCATGCGCCCTAATTTGGTGAAGCTCCATTGCCCGTCGATTAAATTCTCACGGGTAATTTGTAACTTCTTAGGTGCCCCATTGTAAGAAAAAACACCGACGGTAACACGGGTTGTTTCAAAATCGATCACTTCTTTAAATGTGGCAACATCTAAACTGGCATCATAAGGCATATTCTATTTCCTTTCATGATAAACCAGGGATATTAAGCCCTGGCATATTACGCATTTTATTGGCAGCTGCTTGCTGGGATTTTTTTACCCCATTGTTAATGGTGCGCAATAAGTCCATTTGAATGCGGTTCTTGTTAGATTCATTTAAAAGACTGGCATCGATCTCAATCGATTGGAAAATCTGGGCCCCATTGACAACAGCCTTAATTCCCCGCACCTCATTAACTTCAAGAATTGTAGCTTCCAATTCTTTTTTAAGTTGGTCGGCTTGTTTCTTCATTTCCATCAACTGCTTTACTTTATCAAACATGACTAATCCCCTTTCTGATGCTGCAAAATACCATTTTATACCCCAACCATCCACTTATTTCAAGAAAATAATAGATCTAGATTATTTATATTCATAGATTAGGCCATGCGGACGGCCAAATCAAGCAATGTCCTAACTAAAAACTTCTGTAAGAAAATGATGGCAAAAAAGGCAATAATTGGTGAAATATCAATGGCCAATGGGGGAAGTAACCTGCGGATTGGCTCTAAAATCGGTTCTGTGGTGCGCTGCAAGAATTGCACAATTGGATTAAACGGATCCGGGCTCACCCAACTAATTAAGGCGCGAAAGAAAATTAACCAATATAAAATCGTTAGAAGAATGTTAACAATGTATGCTGCTGCGTTTAAAAAATTAGAAAAGACAAACATAAAATTCTCCTTAATGAGTCCTGCCTAGAAGCAGGACGAAATTAATCTCGAGCTAACAGCGAGAGATCTATCTCCTAGAACAGCTTAAATAATGAGCCTTCGGTAATTTTTTCCTCAACACGATTAATTAAACGACGGGTCTTATGGGAAATATATTTCCATTCCACCAAGACATCATCTAAATTCTCGGTTGTATTCTGTAAACCCAGCGCAGTGCGCGTAATAACCCCTGCCATATCTTCAACATCCAACGGATCTTCCCCTATGATAGGTTTAGTAGTATCAAAAACGGGCTTATCTGCATCTTGAGAAACTTCCACCAATTTTTGCCCTAACACCCCTTCGGTTTTAATACTGACCCGTGAACATTTACGAAACTGCCATTCGTATTTTTTAAAAATTTGTAGTTCCACTTTTAAGCTACGCCCTTCAATAGGGTCGGTCAAAAAATCAACTGGCCCAACAATCCCGACGTTCACCCCAGATAAACGGATGGGCGCGCCTTGAACTAAGCCCCCAACTTCATTAAATAGCACAATGGTCTCGAATTTGGGTTGGGTCAATCCCCGATCCAGGCCGATTAAAAAAACACAGGTCACGATCAGACCAATGCCGATGATGAAAAAAAGACCTGCTAAAACCCTAGGCAATACAGTTCGATTATCCATAGCTTACTTAACTCCCGTTAAAAATTCCCGAACAAAAGGAACTGTTGAGGCTAAAATATCTTCCCGATGCCCCATTGCCACAATATGGCCTTCATCTAAAATAATTAACTTATCTGCAATCCTCAATGAATTAGGAATATCATGAGATGTAATTAACGCCGTAGAATTAATTTTCTTAGCAATCCCACGGATCAAATTTGAAATATCCCGACTACGGATGGGATCAAGGCCCGATGTGGGCTCATCACATAACAAAATCTTGGGGCCCAACACAATGGCCCTTGCCAATCCCACACGTTTTTTCATCCCACCACTTAACTCCGACGGCATTTTGGTGTCCACATCCTCTAAATCCACCATCGTCAAAACTTCTTTAACACGCGCTACAATTTTATCTGCAGGCCAGTCGGTATGTTCCCTTAACGGAAACGCCACATTATCAAAAATATTCATAAAATCATATAACGCGCCTTCCTGAAACAGATACCCGATCTTCTGGCGCATCACCAGCAATTCCCGTTCGCTTAACTGGGTAATGGACTGGCCATCAATATAAATCTCACCTTCATCCGGCGACATTAAAGCGATCAATTGCTTTAACAAAACCGATTTTCCGGTCCCGCTGGGGCCCAAAACTGCCACAATCTCGCCGGAGGAAACTTCAAAAGAAATACCATCCAATACTTTTTGGCTACCGAATGATTTATGCAAATTCTCAACTTTAATCATCACTGAGCAATTCATAATATCGGAATTGGTTCTTGGCAAACTTGGTGTAC
>CAZHGK010000041.1:14827-15221 GCA_964532095.1 uncultured Planctomycetales bacterium
TAGGGCTTTAAGTCCACCTTACTGACAAAGATTTGCACATTTTTATATTCACCGACCTGAAAAACTTCGGAATCTTGCAAGACTTCGATATCATCGACGGGAAACCACTGATGATTTTCAAATTTAATAGGCTCGCCATTACGAATCCAACTGGCTTCAATCACTGGCGCCGGATAACTTTGAACCTGGCCATCATTGCCTGAACTTAAATGGGTACACCCCACTGCCGTTAAAAGTATTAATAACCCTAAATACAACGTCCTAGAAATCATACGATCAACCCCATACTGTTAAGATAAACATTGTTAAAACCGCATTTGAAAGAATGACAGCAATATAAGACATCGCCACTGCTCTGGTGGTAAATTGGCCAACACCTAAAGCCCCGCCCTTG
>CAZHGK010000042.1:0-15096 GCA_964532095.1 uncultured Planctomycetales bacterium
GAATATTTAGTTGTTATGCCTTGGAGATTATCCCCTTGCCAGTTAGATTTCCTGGTTAAACGGCCCAAGGAAGGATCTACATTATTATTCGTAGAACCATCATAATAAAATTTGGTCTGCGCAATGGTTGTGGCGTTGTAATCCACAAAAACAAGTTTAGGCAAACCGATTAACCATAAATTAGCGTTATGAACATACTCGCTATAGGTTGCAATCTTGTCGGTACCAATATCGTTACCTGTTTCAGGATCCACTTGCCCATAGTTAACCGTTAATGTTAAATCGCCATATTGTGGATTTTCATCATAGGCAAATGTTTGAGCAGTACGTTTTGGAATGAATGCTCCATCGTAAAGATAATTATCAACGCGTCTTAAATAAACAAACTTGGAAGTTTGACCATTGTTTGTCGCTATATCCTGGGTGCGCCAATCGTTTGTGGTCTTGGAATAAATCTTGCCATCCTTGTCATAACTAGCTTGTTCAAGAGGCCTGCCCTTTGTCCAATGGTCTTGGGCAAAGGTACTGATACTATAATTACCGTCTGGGTCAATCACTTTAACAGTCTTAAAACCTTGAAATTCACGATAATCTTTATCCCATAATCCTCCCGTATACTCGTATTTTGTTGTATAGCTGCTATTCGCGTTCCCTGAAGGACTAGCAACTGTAATCTTTGTTGATTCCACAGTTTGCAACACAAAAGGAAGAAATTGATTTTGATAACGTGTGGAAGGCTTATATTTAATAGTTGTTACAGCACCAACACCATTATTTACACTATAAAGCAAATCAGAAGGCCCGTAAGCAGGATTTCCATCACTCAAATATCGACCAGGATTTAAATAAACTTTAGGCGCACTTTTCGGCTCCCAATTGATAATATCTGGCAATCCATCCCCATCGATATCCATATAACGCGCCGTCCCGTTGAAAAAACTCATGGATGGTATTGACCAGTTAGAATCATATTTAAACCCATTACCACTATTTAAAAAAACTTTATTACCGCCACTCACTTCACTAATAATATCTACCAAACCGTCACCATTAATATCCGAGAATGTCATTCTTTTCTCATCATTGATTAAAGAAGGCCCCCAGATTTGAGCATCGTCATGAACAAAAGCATTGCCAGTATTAATATAGGTGTCAAAAACATCATTGGGTATAATCCTGTAAACATCCGCCAAACCGTCTCCGTTTAAATCAATCAGTAATGCCTGCTTACCAAAATCAAGCGCTGACGGCCCAGGCAAAGACTGGTTAACTTCTTTCCATCCAATCGTATTATCCTGGCCTTTTTGATTAATAAGCAGCGTAGGTTTGTTCGCCTTCAAATATAAAATATCATCATAACCATCTCCATTAATATCGCCAAAACTTGCAAACCCTGGCGCTGTAGATTTCCCATCCCCGGTAACAGAAAAATATCCACTTGTCATAAACTGATTTTGAGGATACTGTGCTGATTTAGCCATTTGTTGCCCATCATTATTCAGGTAAAAACCACCAAAATAACTCCCAGGATCTATCAGGAATGATTGAGCTATATCAGGATAACCATCCGCATTAACGTCTGAAATTCTAACCCCCATATCCATATTGTATTCAGAACTACAACGGTTTAAAAAGGAAGGGATTTGGGATTGAGCCCATTTACTATTATAGACCCATTCACTATTTCGGTTATTAAGGTAAACATGAGCCCTGGTTAAACGGACAGGGTCATTTAGAACATCATTTGAACATGTCACATTAGTCCTAATAAAATCCTGGTATCCATCACCATTTATATCAATATTGATAATGCTATTGCTGACATACCTGTTATCTCCGATAGGGTCCACAAATTGCAATTCATCATCTATTTTCCAGGCAGTATCCAATACAAATTTTCTATTATCCGTATCTCCCAATGTTGTATACGCAAAAGTAACCGCAGGCATCGTCGATGTGCCATCTGCCCCTGTTTGCTGGATGGACTGTAATAAATCCCTTTGGGTATCAGAACTTTGTTTATACCTTAAGGTATACATGGATTGTAAATTGCCATTTACATAGCACGTTATTTTCTCCACCCTATGATCGACGCTGACCCCAAAACCCTGGATAAATGTAGGGCTTAAGAAACTTGAATATCCGCCGTAGCTGATACTGACTTGAGCGGCATAACCGGAATAACGGGTATTGTCGGTATAATAAATTGTTTGAGGATAAATTTGTGGGTAGGTATCTGCATTATCCCTAACATAATTAATCACCATGAAATTCCCGTTTAGATCTTCCACCCTCTTTAATGCCCAACGAAAAATATGGCTGGTATTTTTAGGATCATACAATCGGGAATCGTCGGTGTTCCCGAAATAATACTTCATACCCTTTTTATCTGTGACTAACCAACCATTGTCTTTCTTTTCTATCTTAGAAAAACTACCTTCAATTTCTGCTCGATAAAACCCTGCAGTGGCGTCATACACCAATTCCTGCGCCCCACCTAACATTAAAATAAAACTGTCGGTATTGTCATACCTAGGAACACCCTTTTTTGTTGACCGTTGGATGGAACCTAAATCCATATTCCAGCCAACCCCAGCATTACCCAAGCTTCGACTACTAGAACTGTATGTGATGGCAAGATTTGGTTGTACACCCGCACGGCCTGGAGGAACAGCAATAGGATAAGATAGATTGGCACTTCCACTAAAGGGCTCAACATTAACTGACGATGCCTGGACATTAACAGGTGCTGCCCCAGCATTGCCCTCAGACCTGCTTAAAATCTGGGCTGTTTTAGTAGGTGTTGATTTTGTTTCAGACTTGATTTGGCGGGTTTGCTTCTCATCTTTCTTATCCGTTGCTGGCGCAGCAGATAAAGGAGTAATAAGGCATATCAAAAACAGGATGCAGCAGGAAAATATCGAGAGAGGTTTTGTATGCATGATGAAAAGATAACATGCATTTGATGATTTGTCAAATTAATTTGTAACAAAAATCAAAAAATATTTGATGAAATAGCAATAGATTGCCACGTCAATTCGGGACTCGCAATGACACATCTTTATAGACTTAAGGAATCAATATCCTGCGGTTTTTCAATATTTTGTACTGCGGCATTAGGACTTATCCTGCGGATTAAACCTTTTAAAACCTTCCCAGGCCCGATTTCAATAAAATCAACAACCCCCTGGGACATCATATATTCTATAGAAGCCACCCACTGCACAGAAGCGGTGATTTGCTTAGCTAAATTGCTACGGATCTCTTCAGCGTCACTTTGTGCCTGACCATTCACATTGGTCACTACTTTAATTTTTGCCGGAACAATTTTAACGGAAGCTAATTCTGCCTTAAAACGATCAGCTGCAGGCTGCATTAAGGAAGAATGAAAAGCCCCACTAACAGATAAAGGAATAATCTTCTGGCCACCGGCTGCTTTAATGGCATTGATCGCCGCCTCCACCTTATCCGCATGCCCGGTAATCACAATTTGCTCATGGGAATTAAAATTAGCAACCTGGGCCCCGGTAGCTTGGCAAATCTCAACTAATTTCACCTTATCAAAACCTATAATAGCAGCCATCGCCCCTTTTTGACTTTTTGCTGCTTCATCCATAAACGCACCACGCTTTAAAACCAAGCGCAAGGTATCTTCAAAACTCATTGTTCCCGACGCTGCAAGCGCAGAATATTCACCCAAACTTAAACCTGCCGCATACAAAATATCCACATTCTTAAATTTATCTGAAACTTCAAACGCTTTAAGCGCGGCAATGCTCATGGTTAAAATGGCTGGCTGACAAAAGGCTGTTTGCATCAATGTTTCTTCAGGCCCTTCAAACATCACCTTAAGCAACTGGCCACCACAAATTGCATTTGCCTGATCAAAAATAGCTTTGGCAGCTGGGGATTGTTCATACAATTCACGACCCATACCAACTTTTTGAGCGCCTTGACCTGGGAAAATGAGAGAAATTTCTTTCATATTTAGTAATTGGGGACAGTCACCATTTACCACTTAATGACATTAGCAGCACTGACTAAGCCAGCGCCAAAAGCGACAAGCACCACTGTATCGCCTTTTTTAATTTTCTTAGAATGAACTGCCTCATACAAGGCCACAGCAATCGACGCTGCAGACATATTGCCATACTTATCAATATTGACAAAAATCTTATCTTTGGGAATTTCCAGCTTTTTAGCGACGGCAGACATGATGCGGTCATTCGCCTGATGAGGAACCACTAAATCCACATCCTCAATTTTGACACCAGCTTTTTTTAACACTTCCTCAACCGCCTCAGCCATGGAATTAACAGCTACCTTAAATAATTCCTGGCCTTGCATCACCACATACGGCAATTTGGAAAAAGATGTTTTCTCTGAATCAAATGGTGAACGACTTTCTTCACTAATAACTTCCATCAACCCACCAAGCTCACCAAAGGAACGGGTAAAATCTGCAATAATGCCGTCGGATTTAACTTCACCGATCACACAGGCCCCTGCCCCATCCCCAAACAATACGCAGGTGCTGCGGTCTTTCCAATCAATTAAACTGGTAATGCGTTCAGCGGCAATCACCAATGCCTTTTTGGCCAAACCTGTTTGCACAAATTGCTTCGCTGTTGTTAAGGCATACAAATACCCGGCACAGGCCGCTGATACATCAAAGGCAGTGGCATTTACGGCTTTAATATTTTTCTGGACCTTACAGGCAACGGAAGGAAAATTACTATCTGGGGAAATTGTGGCGACAACTATTAAATCAATATCTTCAGGCCTTAAGCCCGCATCTTTTAAAGCATGTTTTGCGGCGTTTGAGGCTAAATCACTGGTCTTCTCATTTACACCGGCGATACGACGTTCAACAATACCTGTGCGCGTGCGGATCCATTCATCCGTCGTATCCACAATCTTTTCAAGATCAAGATTGGTCAATTTCTTCTCGGGTAAACAAACCCCCAAGCCAAGGATGCCGACTCGCTTGCCAACAGGCAAGCATGTTTCATTGTTCATCGTGCAGCCTCTTCTTTAATCTTCGCTAGAATATTATGTTCAACTTCTTGCTTGGCAACACGGATGGCGTTTTTGATAGCCTTAGGGGATGAGCGGCCATGGCTGATTAACACCAAACCATTAACTCCTAATAACGGCGCACCACCGTATTCAGAATAATCCGTGGTTTTCTTTGCTTCCTTTAAACTTGATTTTAATAACAAAGCCCCAAGGATGGCGATGGGGCTTTTCTTGATTTCTCTTTTTAATAATTTGCCGATAGATTCAAGCAAACCTTCGGAAACTTTAAGGGTCACGTTACCAACATACCCGTCGCAGACAATGCAATCGGCCTTACCGGTATATACTTCATTGGCTTCAATATTGCCGATAAAATTCGGCTCGTTTTCTTCTAATAATTTATACGCTTCTTTTTCTAAATCTGTTCCCTTACATTCTTCTTCACCGATATTAAGCAAACCAATGGAAGGTTTTTCACGATTTAAAACTTCACGGGCATACACCTTGGCCATTTTGGCATATTGCAATAAATGCTCAGGTTTGGCTGCCGTATTAGCGCCAACGTCGATCATGAATGTGAAATTTTTTAAGGAAGGAAAAATACAACCGATTCCAGGACGGTCCACGCCAGGGATCATGCCTAAAATAAACGTGGCAGCAGCCACACATGCCCCGGTATTACCTGCACTGATAAAGGCATCATAGCCTGGCTTTTTAAGTAAGGCCACACCAACAGCAATGGAAGAATTTTTCTTCTGACGAATAACAGCAGTAGCTGGATCATCCATCGCCACAACTTCCGGCGCATGGACAATTTCAATTAATTCCGACGGATACTGGTATTTCTTAAGCTCCGCCTTGACTTGTTCTTCAATGCCGACCAAAACAATGGTCACGCGATATTCTTTGATAGCTTCGACAACACCAGCAATTACATTCTGTGGGGCATAGTCCCCACCCATGGCATCGACGACAATTTTCATAAATGAGCACCTGACTTATGGAGGTCTGAATTTCAGGCCGACATCAAGTCAGCCTGTGCGAATTTATACCGTTTTGACTGCGACCTAGCGACCAAAATCGGTATTTCATTAAGAAAAATATTATGCTGATTTAATCTCGACGATCTGCGCACCTTTATAGTATCCGCAAAATGGACAAACACGGTGAGATAATACCGGCTTGCTGCATTGCGCACACTTACGCAACGAGGATAAGGTTACTTTCCAGTGGGTACGACGCGTACGACCGCGTGTTTTGGAATGTTGACGTTTTGGTAATGGCATATCAAACTCACTTTCATTATTTTACACATTTACACTGTTCTTTATTTAAATTCGCCCCGCATTTAGGACAAATACCTTGGCAATCATCCTTGCATAAAACCCTGGCCGGGTTGGCCATAATCAATTCCTGACGGATTTCTTCGCCTAAATCAATATGCTCCTGCGTAGGGTCAATCTCAAAATCAAAATGATAATCGCGTTCATCATGCGCTGAAAATTCTTCCAAACAACGGGCACATAAATATCCAAACTCGGCAGCCACATACGCATCTGCACTAATCACGCTACCCGTGCGGACCAAATGCGCTTCAATCGTCAAAGGCGAACGTAAATCAATTTCCTCATCAGTTAAACCGATACCTTCTTTAGGCACCACCTGATGAATATCTATCCCTTTAGAGGAAATTTCACGAACAGCAAAACGGATCATTTCTTTAAACGTTCTTTTAACTTGCGCACAACTGCCTTGGGCACCAATGAAGATATATCCCCATTTAAACCTGCAACTTCTTTAAGCAAGCTCGACGATACAAAAGACACATGTTCCGACGGCATCAAAAACACGGTTTCAATATCTTGAGCTAACCGACGATTGGTCAAGGCAATCTGAAATTCATAATCAAAATCCGAAGTCATTCTTAACCCACGGATAATGACATTGATTTTTTTGCTTCTGGCATAATCAATCACTAAGGCATCGAATGTTTCGACACTCACATTCTTAATGGATTTAGTGACTTCTTTTAAAAGAGCAACACGTTCATTAATACTAAAGAACGCTTTTTTACTGGTATTGTTGGCAACAGCCACAATCACATGATCAAAAATACGCGCCGCACGCTCAATAACGTCCAAATGGCCGTTCGTGACCGGGTCAAAACTACCAGGGTAAATTGCCCCTCTTGCTTGAGCCATTAAATTGTAACTTTCTGAAAAATAGTAAGATAAGAAGAACCGTACAAACGCTGGGTAATAACCTTTAAATGTTCGGGTATTTCCAGGTGTTCTTTCTTATCATACTGGGCTATTACCAAACTTTGACCGTGTAATATATCATGGGTCCCTAGCAGTTTCAAGGTTTTTTTGGCAAGCTTAAGCCCAAATGGAGGGTCAAAAAAGACCAGGTCAAAGGTACGGTTTTCCCTGGTAAATTCCTTAATTGTCGCAAAGGCATCCCCCTGGATTACAAAGGCAGGCCCTAAATTGACAGTTTGTAGCAGCTCACAATTTTCACGGATGATTTCGGCATTTTTAGGATTATGCTCAACCATGGTGACTTCCTTTGCCCCGCGCGATAAAGCCTCTAAGGCCACTGCTCCGCTGCCGGCAAATAAATCTAAAAAGGTTAAGCCCTCAATATCATGCCCTATTAAATCAAAAATAGCCGCCCGCAACAAACCCTGTGTGGGCCGTATTTCAGCAGGCATGTAAAAATTCCGGCCCTTTAACTGACCCGCAATGATTTTCATATCGTATTATTCCCTTGGAAATTTACTAATCAAGCCCACGGCATATTGAGCAATTAATGAAGCATCGTAGATATTGATAGTCCCTTCTCCAGACACATCTGCAACATTGACATTAAAATTTTGAGGGTTTAGACCAATCGCGTATTGCGCCACCAGCGAAGCATCATAAATATTAACATTCCCATCACCGGAAACATCGCCAAATCCTATTTGCGATCCATACACACTCCCAACCTGATACTCAAAAGCTCCAATATCTGAAGCTAGCCCATGTATCACACGTTCACTACTAGAATTGCTATAAAGCCAAACAGGATCATTACTTCCCCAAGATAATGGAGTAGCCAAGGTTATCGTATTTGTAACGTAATCAATGGACACAATTTGGGCATGATTGTCTGTTGAGCCTATGGATATTTCATCCGCAAGAACTCCTGTTGCCGCACCACCACCCCAGCCATCTTGGAAAAACCCTGCATTGGCAACAACCACTGTTGTTGAGTTCGTCGCTGTATTTAAAGTTTTCGTCAATGCCGCTGCCGTATCCAACGCGGGTGAAGAAACTGTCAAATTAAAATTCCCATTAGCACTATTTAATAATAACGGATCTTTATTAATTGCATTTGTCTCTACCGGGTTGCCCCCTAAATACCACAAATCATTGTCTTTGGTACCAAGATACCCGTCAATAGAATACGGGTTGGTCGAATAGGTAGACCCTACTGGGGTCGAATTATACCAAATATTATTCAATGAATAATTATTGGACGATGTTCTGCAATAAAGTTGGGGGCTGTTATACGAGATGTAAGGCGCATTATTATAGTAAGTATTGTGATACAAAAACAGCCCTGGAGTTGTTGTGTTAGACATTCCATACCAGGAACCTCTCGTACAGTCAATCCCCCCATTAGAATTGGCTACAACATTGAAACGAAATACAAGATTTGAATCCCCGTTTTGCTGGAATAAACCCAAATGATTATCTGCATTTCGATTATCGATGGATGCATTGCCTTCAAAAAGAAGCTTCTTGGTTCCCACCGTCAAAGCACTATTGGATTGAACACCGTCGATATGCTGTGCGCTATAAAAATCTGCTGGGCCAAAGGTATTATTGCGGATCACCACACGCTCGGCACCTTCACCGGTTGTCACATAATCTCCCACATGGCTTATCTTGTTATCTTCAACCAAGGTATCACTGCGAGCGATTGTAAATGCTGCCCCAAGCCCTTGCATGGCCCCAAGCCCTTCGCTCCAACCAAAAGTCTCATAGGCGCTGTGGGTAACGGGCTCTAATGTAATCCTGGAAGTTGGACTCACGTTTGAAGAGCGTATTTCAAACATTCCGGAAGCACCAAACTCTAAACTTGCCCCAACCATGGTTGGGTTAACTGCGTTTCTTAGCGTACTATATTGTGACGAACCATTATAAGTCCCCGGAGGCAAGGTAATCGTTTGCGATGAATTGCCGTCAACGGTGAATTTAATTTGATCATTAACACCAGCTGTAATGGTTTTGGCACCTGGCGTGGTGCCTAAAATACTCATGGCCATTCCACAATAAGATATATCGTTGCCGCGAAATACAGAAAATGTAGCCCTAGAAAGAATGCACTGCGCATAGGATGTATCATGAATATAATTATTCAATACCTTAATGCCTGTTCCTCCTTCAAGATTAATCCTGCGGTCGTTCTCTGGAGTCAAGTCTTTGCTTGTTATTTCAAAACCTTCAATGGTGATGTAATTAATACTTTGCAAGCCAAAGCCTTGGACCTTGGCAGTTTTTGCAAAGGCAGAGCGATAAATAATTCTATTGGTCTGCGATGTCCCGGAATTTCTGGGGCGAACACGTTCATCATAGGTTCCTGGGTACACAAGACACACATCTCCAGCAACAGCTGCATTCGCGCAACTTTGAATAGTTGAATATTCTTGATTAACCCCCACGCAACGAATATTACTTGCGGCACAATTTAAACTTTCAGTCTCAAGCGCACCAATATCTGGAGCATTGCCTAAATATTTATAGGAAACACCCTTGTTTGCCTCCCACGTTAAAGGAATTTTTAAAGTAATGGTATTGGTTTGATAATTAATGCTTTCAATTTGGACAGAAGATCTTTGTCCTTCTATTTGGATTTCATCTGCCTGCAGGCCTTCAATGCCATAGCCATCAAAGAAAAATCCTGCATCATCAACGACCATGGTTCTGCTGTTTGTCCCGGCTGATAATGTTTTTGTTAAAAAACCTCCAGCATCCACGGCATCCTTGGTGGGATCCTCAGAATTAATGCGAACAGAAAAATCATATGAGCCATCACTATAATTGGCATCGATAAATAACGGATTGACATTCTGTAAAGCAATATCATTAGCGCCATAATTCACAGATCCTGGGCCGCGCCATGATGTTGAACCCTGAGTCCTAAAGGCCAAATTATTATCTGCCTTAAATCCGTTAGCCCCATAAGCATCAACCGAATAAATCCCTGCCCCATCACGGCCGCTATTATAAAAAATATTATTAAACACCTTACCCCCTGATGAATCCACGCCTGTATAAACATTGCTTTGAGAATTTCCAAGATAAATGGGATACCAAGCCTCTTTCGCAATATCCACATAGGTATTATGGACAATGCGCACATGATCATAAGGATTCGCACTGCCGCCATCGCCTCCAATGTTCACAACCAAATTCTTTCTCATCAAAAATTCACGGCTGCCATGCCCTGCCGTATCCCTTAAAATCATGGCATGCGCATGAGGCATCGGCGCATTCATGATTTTATTGCCTTCAAAAAGGGTATACATGGAAATACTGGGTTTGGTCGCCCAATACGTAAATCCTGTGGCAGGGTCTGTAACTTGGTGATCAGTTTCATAAGAACTGAAATATTGAAGACCATCCAGATGATGCCCTAATTGACCTGTGCCGTGGGAGGGGAAATCACTGTCTGATACATCATGAAAATAATTATTACGAATAACGTTAAATTGACCAAAAACATTAGTAAAATCACCGACGTGGGAAATATCATTGCCTTCAATCAGATTGTGATCTCCTGCGACTAACATCGCCCCTTCGCCCATGCCATTGTATCCTGGCACAACCCCGCTAAAGGAAATGGTATTGTCTTTAATGACCATATAATCACAACGGGATGAGGCACTGCCTGGATTTCGAGTGGCCACGTTTCCGGCATTGCCCTGATGACCAACCCTAATTCCCGAACCCATGGTGTGATGAATGGTGTTGTTTAGAATTTGAGAATGATTTCCGCCATAAAAGTAAATCCCCTCGGGCACAGAACCATCCACATGGGTGATTTCAAAATTGCTTATTTTGATATAACTTTTGTGGTCAGCAAAAAATCCGCGGACAATAGGTTTTGCACCCGAAGGATTGCCGGTAAAGGAAATATAGCCTCTGGAAGAATCCCCTGATTCCGCAATAATAATTCGCCCACTATAGGTCCCTTCATTCACTAAACATGTTTGTCCTGCCACAACCTCATTCGCACAGGCTTGCACAGGCGTAGTCCCGCTAAAACTTTTGATAGTCTTATTAGATGAATCTAATAAATCAACACTGTCCCTCTCCGCCCAGGCAGGAGTGATTAAAAAAATCATAATAGTAAATAATAATCTTATTTTCATTATTCCCTTGGAAACTTAGAAATCAAGCCCACGGCATATTGGGCGATTAATGAGGCATCGTAGATATTGATAGTCCCTTCTCCAGACACATCTGCAACATTGACATTAAAATTTTGAGGGTTTAGACCAATCGCGTATTGGGCTACCAACGATGCATCATAAATTGTTATATCACCCTCACCGGAAACATCGCCATACCTCGTTTGTGAACCTGACGCATTCTCACCCTGATACTCAAAAGCCCCAATATCAGGGCCATTCCCAAAAAGAACCTGACGGCCGTTAGAGTCCTTATACAACCATACAAGAGCATTAGCAGTTACATTTTGCGGCAAAGAATTCTTTAAAGTAATCGTATGGGTGGCAAAATCAATCGATTTAATTTGCGCGGCATTACTTGCACTTCCAACAGCGATCCAATCCGCTTCCACCCCTGCCCAACCAGGTTGAAAGAATTCAGAATTCGTTACAACTAAAACAGCTGTCGCTGGATTATAAGAAACCACCTTGGTTAATGCCCCGCCATGGTCTTTGGCTGGTGATTGGTCTGTTAAACTAAAATCATCGTCGGCATAATTGGTATCTTCAGTATAATTCTTAAACAATGGGTTTTTATTAACCTGGCCATTGGCATCCGTATTGGCAGGCACAGGATAACCTCTATTCCAGGCGGGAGAATTTGTTTTCCAAACAGAATCCCAAATTAAATTATAATCGACCACAGCCCCTGGAAGTGATTGGTCTGTAAAACTGTACATGGAAGGATATGAATAACCCTTTGTCACAGCATCATAAAATAAATTGTTAAGTACAATTCCCCCCGAGGAGGTGTCTGGGAAAGACACCGCCGTATTACCACCCCCTGCTTTTCGGTTTGTCCCAACAACGGTATTGTTAAAGACACGTATATTCTTACAGCCATACTGCACGCCAAAGAAACCGCCATCAATGCTTTGAATGGTATTGTAGCGCACCGTGGCATTGGCCGAACTTCCAAAAAGGAAACCATGCACATTCCCGCCAAATTCAGCAACTTCATACATTCTGTTATTTTCTATCATCAAGCTTGGATAATATGATTGAACCCCGTCGATGTGAGGGCCGCTGGTAAAATCCGACACTAACACATCATGAAAGGTATTGTTGCGGATCACAATACGAGCGCCATAGCCTGGGATCACAAAGTCAGGCACATGGGAAATGTCGTTATGATCAACGAGGATGTCGAAACCCGCCACTTGAATCCCCGAGTTTGAGCCAACAGAGTAGGACGTCAATTCAATCGTGTTGTCCTTGATCACAATAAAATTAGAGCTCTGTTGAGGATATTGAGTGCTCCCATTGAGCCTAATCCCCGCTGCTCCTGTGTTATACGTACGATTATTTAGAATTTGCGCATAATCCGAGCTGACCACATCCACACCCGCGCCATAAAAACCCCAAGTATCATGGATATAATTATTTCTTACCTGGGCATACGGGGCTGTTGCCAGCTGAACACCTGGGAGATTATAGTCGGTGTTGGCGATCTCAAATCCGTCGATTGTGACATATGAAGCATTCCTGACTTCAAACCCTTTCATCACAGCACGGCCTTGAGTTTTAAAAATAATCGGATTTTGTTGGGTGCCAGAATTGCGCACAAGAACGCGTTCATTGTATGTGCCCGCATTAACCATACAGGTATTGCCGCCCACTGCCGCATCCGCACAATCCTGGATGGCACGGGTTCCGCTGTAAGACCTAATCAGTGTATTTGAAGAATTGTATAAATTAACCTGCCCCGAGGCAAGCGGCGCTGGTGCAGTAAAACTTGGAATCTGCACTGCCATGCTATCACTTTTCCAAAGTGTCTTAGAGGCATACAACGAATAGGCCCTGGCTTCGATGGTATGTTGACTGCCAACCGCCAATCCCAACTCCTCCCAGGCAATAGAGAACGGCCCTTTACTATCGACGATCAAAGGAATACCATCGACAAAGAAAACAACATAACGCACGGCCAAGGAATTGGTCACATTGGCGGTGATGCGGTTAGCATCCTTTGTCAGGTCAATACTAAAATCATTTCCCATGTATAAATAAGGGTAAGCACCCCTATCAGGCGTTGGCTTATCGGCAAAAACCACTGGCTCATTATTATCCCATGCAAAAGACGTTGTCACGGTTATTGCATTTCCTGAAATGCTTTCAATTTGCAAAACATCTGTGCCTACCGTAATGATATCTCCGACAACCAAATTCCCCTTATATTGGCTTAAATTTAAATTGTCCCCTCTAAAGAATCCAGCATCCACAACCGTAAAGGTTTTACCGCTGCCTGCTCCAACGGTGTAGGTTAACGCACCGCCTGTTCCTTTGGCTGCACTGCTTGATTTTAGATGAAAATCATCGTTATCAAAATCAACGAATTGGGGATCTGTATTTGACAAGGCATGCGCCTGAGAAGTCCAGGGAGTGATAAACGATACGCTCTTATTGGGGGCATAGGCTAAATTATAATCCATGCCATAGCTAAAATTATTTTTCGGATCACAACCATTGTCGACGCTTAAGCAGTAGACCCCAACATTGGTAGCACTCGTGCTTCCCCATGATTCATACTCGATATTATTAAAAAGATAGCCATAATTGGTATTAGTTCCATACCAAGCAAGCCCATATCTAGCATCTGGATATTTGACCTCAGCATCTGCAGTCGTATTGTTGTAGTATCGTGTGTAGCTGATAGGACCATCATGGCTTTGATTAATGCCCACTGTCCCAGAACTGATATTATGCCACACGTTTCGACGGAAGATGTTTTCTGTTATGGCCCCACACGTATTGTTTGGGCAATAGGTCGCTGACTGCCCGTTTGATATTTGGGCGACATGTTCATCCCCTGCGTTTCCCATACCCACTTGAAAATTCGCTTCAATAAGATTATAGCTCCATCCAGCAGGCCGGGACCCTGTTTGAAATAAATCTGAATGGCCTCCTGAAGCCTCTGAGAAATCATGTGTATAATTATTGATCCACCTGTTATAGGACCCAAATATTACAAATCCGTCAGGATGAATATTAAAAAGTTCATTATAAGCAATAAGATTATTGTTCCCCTGGATACCAACACCTGAGGCAGAACCATTGCCAATACCGAAATTAGAAAACTTATTTCCTATAATAAGGCTGTTGTTAATATAATCATTAACGCCTAATCGAATGCCATTGTAACTAGCATCCGTAAATGTATTATTCCAGAATTCCAAATTATTATTGGTCCCGTTTAAATTCACACAAGCATTGTTGATTGCGCACCCGGAATTAGAATCGATGGTAAAACCAATTACCCGGATAAAACTTCTGTTAGTCAAATCAAATCCGCATACCGTCACCGCCCCATTAGCAAGAAAGGTGATGGGACTATTGCTCGTTCCATCTGATTTTACAGTCACCCTTTGGCTATAGGTCCCAGGCCCCGCAAAACAGCTTTGCCCTGCCGCAACCACATCCGCGCATGCTTGCACAGCTGAATTTCCGCTAAAGCTTCTAAGAACATTATTGGCCGAATCCATTAAATTAACTTGATTAGCCAAAGGTTGAACTACTGATCCTATCGGAGTTGCTGCAGGTGCAGCTGCTGCTGGCGCTTGCGGCACTGCTGCAGGCGC
>CAZHGK010000043.1:0-9820 GCA_964532095.1 uncultured Planctomycetales bacterium
AAGTTTTGGGATTTACTTGTTTAATTTAGCCAGGAATTTGGCTGGGGGGATAATTTCAATTCTTTTAAAGGGATCAAGGATAAGTAAATCCTTATCACCAGTAACAATAATATTGGCTTTGGCAGCGACTGCTGTAGCAAGCACCATATTGTCTTTGGGGTCTCTACAAATATTCTCCACAATTTTTGGATTAATACTGACTGCCTTGATTCTTATAAAGGCTATTAGTTTTTGTTTGTCAGCGTCATTGATTAATCCTGTTAATTTTGGTTTATTCAGAGAGGTCCGTAATTCTTGGATCATGGCGTTGCTAATGATAAGCGTAGTTGCAGGGGCATCAAATGTTTTGATGACTAACCTACAGTGTTTGCTTGCTAGCAGTGCAGAAATGAAAATATTGGTGTCAAGCACGACCCGCATAGAATTCCTTGCGTGCTTGTTTTACTTCCTTCCAAACTTCTTTGGAGGTGATTCCCGATTTTTTGCGACGAGCATCTACCCGATCAAACAATTCTTGAAAACGACTTGCCCAAGTTTGTTTTTCCAGCTTGCGCACCAAGCGTATCTTATCCTTCATGGGCAATTGTTCGACCAGTCCTTCAATTTGAGCTGGGGTAAAGTCAAGAGCGATCTTGTAGGTCATATAGGTAATCTCCTTAATTGTTTAAAGCATATCATCCATCGAGGAGTCCGTCAAGCAAGCCCCAGGCAAAACGCCGTAAGCCTTTACATATTGGCTGTTGTAGCATGGCTAAGCGCCCTATCAGGGCATTGGCTTGGGTTTTGGGTGGCGTTTGTTTTGGTTGCAGTAGTCAGCTTATACCACGCCCGTCAGGAAGAAGTATTGCGTCGTACGTCCGTTTGGTTTAACAATAATTTTGTTTCTCTGCACAACTATACTGGAATATTTAGAACAATCCTCCTTGTGTTTAATCGCCTGACAAGACCAGCATGGATGCCGCTTACTGCGGGCATTATCATCCACACTATCTTTAATGTCGCCATGGCCTTTACCTTTGGGCCGTTGGCGATGGTGGATGCAATGATTTCAAGCACTGTAAGCCAGAGGGAAAATGCTTTTAATCAGTTATTTGCTTATGTGCAAGGTCAGCCAGCTATTTCTGGAATTCCTTATTTTGCAATTTTAGAGAGTGCTGATCAAGACATTCTCATTATTGATCCGCTTTTAAGTCGAAACAAGAAAAGAAAACAGATAATCTTGCCGAATTTTGGAGGGCATCTTGCTTTAAGAAAAATAAATACGCAGGGAGAAGTCGTTGTCCTCATAGAAGAACAAGATGATTTAGGCCAGGTTATTTCTGTTTATTCAAAAGAAGATTATGACAGTAAAGTTTCTACCCCCAACATTGACACAGTGCCTGTCGCTAGCTACCGGCGTTTAGAAGACGGCAAATTACAAATCCATTGGATCGCAAATCGTCATATTCATCGTATTGCCAGAGGAGGACAGCCAACAACTAACGCTTCTTTGGTGGCAATAGTTAAGTATTCCAACAGGCTAGGAGGTTTTATTCTTCCTCGATATTTAGGGGACACAGGCTTTTTGGATTTACCGGTTCCTTTGGCTGCCTTGCAAGCCAAAGGGACAGGTGTTCATAATATGGGGTATCCTAATTTTAATAGGCATACCCTGGTTCTAACCAAAGAATATTTCTTTTATGTGATGGTAGATGCGAGCGAGCAATCATTACGCATCTTCGTTCTTTCTGAAGAGGATTTTCTAAGGGGCAAATACAATGATCCGATTGTTACATATGCCCCTGCGACGTTGGGCCGATTAAGACAGCTACGATGTGCCGTGTCCGATCCAGCTGTGGACATACGGCCAATTTTAAAACGAATTGATTCTTTGGAACTGGCATGGATTAAGGAGCATAAAGAAAATCAAGGTGACACCGAAGGTGACAGGAGGAAATTGGCAGAAGAAATTGAAGAGCTTGCTCAAATTCCCATCGTTCAGCGTCACGGTATAATTCGGGAACGATTAAGACAATTCCATTTGGATGTTCTGGCAAACAGGACATCATCTTTTATAGAACGAATAATTGCTAAAAATCCCGTGTTGTCGTTATTTAATAGTCGTGCGTATCGTCAATACAGAGAGAATTTAAATTCTTGGGTAGTGCAAATCGTACTCGAACAACTTGCTTTCCCTGCGCCAGATCGTGATTATTCCATACATGTTCCTACTTTATATAAGTATTTTCCAGCCGTTGAACTTGATGCGTTTTTAGTCAGAAGTGTTTCTTTTGGGGAATATGTTATTTTGGAACCAATTAATGTCTTGGATGCCAAGTATGGAACGCCAACGCTAAAAGATTTTAAGAATAATAGTCAAGCCTGGGTAACTATGAAATCAGCAGTCGCCAATACAAATCCAGTTAAGGAGCCAGTATTCTGTGAGCATCAAAATATTAAGAACGAAAGTGGTTCTATCGGGATAAAGGATAGTCCATTTACCAAAGAATCAATGAGTGCATATATTGGCGAGCATCACGAAGAAGTTGGTTCTTTTTGGAACACCAAGTGGAGAGATTCTCAATATAAAAAAGTTTATGAGGATGTGATTGCAAAGAGGATCAGTGGTTTTAATGGAGGTTGGCCTGATGCAATTGAGAGTGCAGGGTTTAACAGATCTTTAGCAGCAGAGAAACAACAGGGCTGGTGGGAGAAGCAATTATTTATTGATTATATTCAGGCCCATTATCATGAGGTGGGTTCTTCCAGTCCCGAAGCCTGGAAAAAGTCTAATTTTAGTAGTGTATATTGGGCTAAACACAATCACATGATTCATGACTTTTCGGGAACATGGTCAGATGCCATTACGTTAGCAGGGTTTGAGGCTAAGAAAAGAGGAAGACCGGCACCGGTAACTTCACGCCTTCAATGCAATGGCTGGGTGTATACGATAGCGATTGTGATTTATCCATTAACAGCAGTTATTATTAAATACGGGATTATTTCAGTCTTAGGTTTTATTATTGCAGCTTTTGTTACATTAAAACTTTTGTATCATGCGGTTCGTTATTTATTGTATGAACAAATTATCCTATATGCCGCCAGGAAATTCTTTAAGCAAGGATATTACTTGGAAGTTGTCGATAATGCGCAAGAATTATTTTTTATGGTAAAGCATCCTGATGCGCAAAACCCTCAGTTTTTTCGTGATCCCGCACGCGTTGGTTCGTTCTGGTTGCAACCATGGAAGGGGAGGAAATACTTTGAAATTGGGCATATTTATCCCAATCTTCCATCAGGTTCTGGATATGGCCGTGCCGCAGTAGCCATTGCCCTTTTAATGCAAGAAGATATTTTCAACCAACGAAAGAATTTTGTGGTCAAGCAAACCACACTTGAGCTCTGCAAAAGTTTTTCCCGACTGCCTGGTTTTAGGATCCGCTACAGCGCTAATACGTTTTGGTTTGTGGGATGGTTTAAACGCTTATTTGGCCAAAGCAAGGAGATTAGTTATTCTTTAACAGGAAGAGTGCCACGTATTTCTTTGAGAACCCGCCAAAAACTGCTGGAAATGAACAAGGCCAATCGCCATGGTTTTGAATTTGTAAAACTACTGCCAATACCAAAAATATTGAGAATATTAGAGAAGGTCAACAAAGAAGATTCTTATCAAAAGAAACGTGCAGCGATTGAAATATGCACCCGCCTTGAGATGGAGAAAATATTTACAAGTCACCGCATTCATATGGATGACGAACAATTTTTCAATGCCCACGCGCACAATGGAAAATCGTGGTGGTTTGATGTGGGTGCGTGGGAATGGCGCACGTTAACTGAGGACGAAGTGCCATATGTTAGGCTGGGTTCAGATCAATTCTTAAAAGATATTAAGGTTGCATACCAATCAGGTTCTTCAGGCCACTATGAAAACGATGAAGCGCATCGCAAGGGCGTAAACGCTGCAGAATTAGAAGGCAAGAAAATCAATCGACGCATGCTTTCAAAGACCAAAGAAGTTAAGTGTCCCATTTTAAACACCCGCCCAAGAAATTTATTTCCACCAGTGGCTGTCTCAAGGAGAGAATCAACTGTAATTACACGACGCGCAATTCCAGGATCAGGGAGATATCCAAGGGTTGATGGCAAAGTGCATACGGTTATTGAGCCCACGTCCTTAAAAGCCATTTTATTTGATCTCGACGGCACATTGACAGATGAAATTCAGCAGTCAGAGCAAAGGTCACTCGAGAATTTTAAGAACATCACAAGACGCAATAAGCCGTGCACTCAGGGAGAGTTAATCAGGTTCGAGGAGATGTTTGTTGAGCAAGTTAAAAAAGACAAGCCTCGATTAATCCCTGGAGCCAAAGAATTATTGTTTTATTTAAAGAGCAAGGGAATTTATATTGGTTTAGCTACCGGTGGATATCAAAAGGTTGCCGAGCAGGTATTAATTGAAAATGGAGTAAGGGACTGTTTCGTTGCTGTTTATGGCAAAACCCCGATGACGTCGGATAGTCAAAGCAAGGTCAGTTTAAAGCGCGGGATGTTAATTCGGTTTAAGAGAGAAATCAGGAAAACACAATCGATTGACCCATCAGAAATCGCCTTCTGGGGGGACAGCCCGTCGGATATGGAAGCAGCACAGGGTGGCTTTATGAGAATTGCCTCAACTCGGGCAGATCCTGTTAAAGAAAGGGAGTTAGCAAAAACCCATCCAACCCATTTAGTGGTAGATAAGGATTTAGCTGGATGGGAGAAAATAGTTAAGACAATTATGCAATCTAATAATCCTCCAGGAATGACTAGAGTCTATTGGAGTAAGTATCAGAAAGCTGAAAGCGAAGAGGATCGTGAACGCATCTGCGATTTTGAAGCTCCACTTTTTGAAACCCCTGATATTTATTCAGGAAAGATTTCCTTACAAGAATTCCTTAATCAGCACGAATACGCGCAGCGCTTCTTTAGCTCCAAAAAGAACTGGAGAATTTACTACACCTGGTTTTATTACTACCTCAGATATGCACCAAATCTCTGGAAAGCTACCCTGCGTCATTATGTAATTAACCGTAACTGGCGTCGTTATGGCGCCGGCGCGCCCGGGATGTCAAATGAAACAGTAAAAGACTTTGACGCATTACCACGAATTGATTTTTCTAGATGTAATTTAAATAGATTATCTACAGTAACAGGCCTCAGTCTTGAGGAGCTGAAGAATCCGGATTTCCAATACAGTTTGACATGGGAACAAGCCTGTGTTTTAGCCGGCAGTTACGATGAGCGAGGAGTTTCAGATAACGATATTTGGTTTATATTAAGTAACCATGGATTTCAGTATTCGTGTCATCATCAAGTTTCTGTAATTAGAAATAGTTTACTTAAGAGAAAACTAAATAAGCTCCCATTAGGCCGTGAAGACCTGGCGTGCTCGTTAAGAAAGAAAATGGAACTCGATGTTTCAGATATTCCGGATGGCGCACTATTAAGCTTACCTGAGGATTTAAGAATTGTACTGGGCGTTTATTATGGAGTTCTCGGACATCATAGGGCTAGCCCCAAAAGGCTGACAACTATTGCAAAAAGAGAATTGGTAGCAGCCAGAGTATGGCCCCAATCAAAAAAGCTTCATGTTAAGAAATTAGGGAGGATGCATAATCAGGCACTGACCGCACTTGTACATATTATTCAGAATCCCCCAACCGCTGGTGTTGCTCAAACATTCATGCGTCAAAGGCCTGTATTAAGTTTTGGCCCACAACCATCCTTATTAGATCAACATCTCTTATCTGTGATTGAACAAAAAGAGAATGCCGGTCAAGCGCTACGATATGCAAGGCAACAATTGGGCATTTCTATAAAGAACAGACCATATTATGTGACACTTGCCCGTATTGAGAATTCACAATCAGTCACGCAAGCCCATGTTGTTCTTAAGCCAGGTATTTCTTTAATAGAGAGGCTTAAGGCAGCAGCATTAGATAAAGGTTACGATCAATTAGCCAATCAAGTCGAAGAAATTGTTGCGAAAGCCATCAAATATTCATTAAGTGAGATTCAAAATGTAAATTCCATTAAGAAATTAGCAGATAGTTTTCAGACTCTTGGCTATAAAAAGGCAGGTGATATATTAAAGCCTGCCCAAGTCTCTTCCCCAGAATCTCGCCACAAGCAGGGGCAAAACAAACCATTTGATTCTTCAAGTGTTAAAGAAAATAAATTAATTAAGAAAATAAAAGCAGCACGAACACCAGGGTTAGCCCTAAGGCGTCTTCGTCAAGGCGCCCATATCAGACTTGATAGCTGCGCACATGCCAAGGGAATTGCTCAAATCGAACATGGAAAGCCAATCGCAGGTTGGGCCACGGGTAGGGTAGCAGTTGATCTAATAACTTGCATGAAGCAGTACTATGCTTCAAAAGGATTTAAAAAGGCTGAACTTTGCTGTGAATCTGTTGTTGCGCGTGCATTAAGGCAGGTTGTCAGTGCCAATATTAAACCAATCTATATTGTCCGAATTAGGGAAACTTTATCACAGGCCGGTTACACAAAAGTATCCCAAGCTTTAGATGATGTGGAACAAAAGAGTCGGGAGCTAGATGAGAAAAGATTAAAACCAGCCGTATTTTATGATCGAATCCGCCGATTGATGAAGGAGGATAATCCTAAAGTCGCCGCAATACTCCTATGTTGCCAGTTAGGTATTGAAACGGATGACACCAGCCTAAGGACGATCCTTGAAATATTAAAAGAGAAATACAAAAGGCACAGAATAGTTGCAGAAAGGATTATTCGGCAAATTAGTCTTGAGGCAAATGGCGAGAGCAATTTGTGCCCAGGTGGATCAAGGTTAGAGCATAATGATTGTGCAGGAAAGGATTTAGTTGAGATCTACCTTAATGAAATGGGGAAAGATTCTATTCTATTGCTACCTCATGAAGAGCAAGCTTTGGCTGTTCGTATACAGGCAAAATGTAAAAAGGCGGAAGCGGAATTAGTTGGGGCCAACCTGAAACTGGTCGTTAAGATTGCCAAGGAATATGTTGGACATTCGTTACCTTTTTTAGATTTGATTCAGGAAGGGAATATAGGTTTGATGAAAGCAGCTGCGAAATTTAAGCCTGGCAAAGCAGAATTTGCAAGCTATGCAGGCCGATGGATCCGAGGAGAAATAATGCAGGCCCTTAATAAAGCTAGGGGGCAAATTACAATCGCAGAAAATACGGCATTGGCAATAAATAAGATCAATCATCTGGTTGCAAGCGGAGAATTAACGATTGATGGTGTTTCATTAGAAGAAATAACCAGAAATTTGACTAGAATTACAAGGAAAAAGTGGCGACTGGCAACAGTTAAGACGGTTCTTGAGGCGAGAAAGATATCTATTGTCAGATTTCCTCGACAATCTGAAGGCCGTGGTTTAGAAGGTAACAGCCTGGAAGAAGTAGCAGGGGCAACAGAACCAAATGAATACGCTGCAGATTTTTCATTAGCGCATAGTCCGGAATTTTGGGATAGTTTAAAAAGATCCCAGGGGGAACGCGGGGCAGAAATTTTAAGATTACACATTATGGAAGACAAAACTTTTCTTGAAATTTCACGGATTATTCATGGCCGATTTCCGTCAGATGTTCCTAAGAAGAGAGGAGATCCAGATGGTATTAGCCCAGAACAAGTGAGGAAACTTTATAACCAGGCTCGAGAATGGTTGCAAAAGAAGTATGCTCCAGCAATGCTGCCGATATTTCTACCCGCCTATTGGCTGTTTGAAATCTTTGGTTTGGGCTGGATGATCAGTGAGAAGATTGCTCCTTACACTGAAACCAAACTTTTATGGTGGCGCAAAATCTCCGTCGAAGCGTTTATCAGGCGGCATGCACATGTCACCGAAGAAATCCAAAAGCTTGCAGAGAATACGTACAATCACAGTTTCGTTGATGAACGTGCAGCCCGCCAGGCCCATCAAGAACATAACCGTAATAATCCACCGATATCGTTAAAGCAGGTTAGACAATTCATCGCTAGTTATCTGAGCACCTTTAAGAATCGAATGCAGGGTGCCTGGTTTAATAGGCGTATTGCCATGGACGGGAATGACACAGCGACGGGTCAAGTCAGTTTGATGCCGCATAATAACATGGGACCCGCGTTGGCGTCGGATAATGAAACCTGCTTTGCCCAAAGCCCGGACCAAATTTTTGCCGGAAATTTGAATAAAAATGGACATAATTTAAACAGTAACTTCAACGTCTTGGATCAAAACCGTGGGGTCATAAGAAGGCAGGGGGATGCCGTCCTCAATGAGCGATTCGACATAAAGCTCAATTGCTTCCTTGATGTTCTTCAAACATTCTTCCAGCGTTTCACCTTGGGAAGTGCAACCGTCCAAAAGGGGGACATGGGCGGAAAATCCACCAGAAGGTTCTTGTTCAATGATAACTTTAAAGTGTTTAGTCATATTAGAATTTTCCTCACTGGTTCAAATATAGCATCTAATAACAGGGGTGTCAATGTTGGTAGGTTTTGGCTGCTAGTTATTAAAATTGTAGCTATCGTCGCGCTAGGAATATTAGCCAACCATCTCGCACACGCCTTGGGTTTATCTTCACAACACGGGCAGGGGATGGCAATGGCGGCGGGGATGATAACGGTTCCGTCGAATCCGAAAATGTTCAGGCGTATTCAAAGATTTCTCGAAGTGATGGGGCTACCCTCACCCAAGGCAGAAATGATTGCAGTGTCGGTTTTATCAAAATTTCCTGATTTTCATTTCCCTCCCAGGTCACAAGATGAGGCAAGAATTTATTCCAGGGTAGTCATGGCCCAGAAGCCAGTGGAATCTGCAATGGACAGGCAGGAGGAATTTCTTTACCCTTACCTTGCCCATTTGTACATAACACCCATGTCAGAAGGCCACAATACAATTTATAAAAGGGCAAAACGGGCCTTTAAGGAAGCACGGTTAAGGCAATTAACAATAGCAAATGTCAAGCAAGTCAATATCAAGATGAAAAATGGCAGTAATACGCAGGCTTGGTTAATCGTGCCCAAGGGGGCATCAGCACAGAGTAAAGTTCCCGTCGTAGTTTTAGTCGGCGGACTTACCTGTACCAAGGAATTTCCCATGTTTAATGAGCTTGAAGAAAGATTGCTTAATGGAGGCTACGCTGTTTTACGCGTGGATACCCCACGGCATGGAGACAACAAGAATTATATAGTAGGAGAGGATTTCTTTGACCGGTTTTGGGAAGAGACCATATCTTCACTACGCGCTCATAAAGAGGTAGAAAAGACAAGTGTCAGCATTGTTGGCTTTAGTTTAGGAGGGTTGTTTGCCTTAAAGGCCTTAGCATCCACGTCGGAGATAATCCAGAATTCTTTGGGTAAGGTTTTTATTATTAACGCGCCGGTGCGTTCGTTTTTTATGGATCCTCCGAATTACTCGCCCATTGCTCGTTACTTTAAGTTTATGTTTTTGCCGGAAGATATAGATAATGAAAGTAAGTTCAATGAAAGGGTGAAATGGCTGGGCCTTTCAGATGCCGAGTTAAAGATTGTACGGCAACGTTTTAGCCGGTTGACAGTGGTGCAATCAACCAATGATGAAGTGGCGCGTGTGAACTTGCAAGACTTAAGGGATGAGGCAGGAGCTTTGCCAACAATTGTACCGATCAACGAAGGACGGCATTATTTAAATCCCGCAGAACAAAAAATAGCGTATGGCGCCATAATATCAACACTCAAAATACCGGCATCTGTTGTGGCCAGCAACGAAGGCGGATTGAATTTCCAAAATTCAGCGTATGAAGGCGTGCCAGATTTTGGCCAATTGCCCAAAGAAGAT
>CAZHGK010000043.1:9830-14771 GCA_964532095.1 uncultured Planctomycetales bacterium
GATACTTTTGAAAATGTAGCCCGGGAAGTTTGGGGCGATCAACAAAAGGTCATTACTGATATAAGGTTTAAAGATTTTGGCCAAGGGTTGTTTCCGACGGCAGTTGTTTATCAAGATGGCGTTATTGAAATTAACCTGAATCTTTTAGCGTTGGCAGCTTATGAGTACAAAAGATTGCGACGATTCCCTAAATTTATTGAGAATTTAATTAACGCCATTGCCTATCATGAAATTGAAGGGCATTTTCGTCGAGAAGCAGAAGGTAAGATTGTATTTACGGCAGATGAAACCCATGCCCAATCCAAACGCGGCCCCCCTCAAAATTGTTTTGATAACATGGTTGCCTTGCTTTTCTATTGGTTATCAATTGCAGAAGGACATCATGGCAATGGTTTAGGAGCACGCGTCAGTCAATTTGTTAAAGAGAATCCCGCCTTAGTTGAAAGTTTCATTCCTCTACAGATAAGTGCCTTACCAAATGCTGTCATGGCGTTGGATAGGACGTATCATCGCCTTGGTGGCTTAAGTCGTAAAAGGACCAATGTAACAAAATCCCAATGGCAAAAGAAAACAGAAGCAATCTTGCGTCCCAACATTCCCTGTGCGTTTGCAGAAGGAGAATTATTATCTGGTAATAACACATCACCTGGCGCTTCAGCAATGAGATTGGCCCTTCAGGTAAGTGTGCCGCTCAATTTCTATCAAAAAAGAATCGACACTCTTAATGAGGGAATAGAGGAATTAGGGCGATGGATGAAACATGCGTTAAATTCCCAGAATAAGAAACCAGGGCCTATTATTGTTGTTTTGCATGCCGATCCCGGCACAGGAAAATCGACAATTATTAGACTTTTTTTAAGGGAGATGGCAAGACAGCATGGATTGAATCTTCAGATTAATTTCAACAGATACGATGGGGCAATCTGGAATAGTCTTTTTAGTATTGGAGTTAATGATACAGATGAACAAGAAGTTGGGGACGAAATTTCAGATAATTGGGAACATTTGCGAAGATTTGCTTTTAACACAGAACTTCTTCATGAAGACCAGCAACGTCACTGCAATGATCTTTTTGTTTTCGAAACAGTACATACTCAAATTCCTGAATATTTTCATAATTACGATAAATTGTTATTGGTAAGGCTTAAAGCTTCTGGTGATGCACGTTTGGGGCGTTTGAAGAATCGTGAGCAATCAGAAGGACGAGCACAGGAGTTGTTAAGAGTATCTGCATATTATAGTAAGCATAGTTATCGAATGCATCAAACTTTAACTATTAGTAATGATCAAAATATTGATGAATGGGATAAGGTTACAGATCGATTCCGAAAAGGGATAGGAGATAGTTGGTTACGAAGAGCTTCTTTCTATACTGGTTCTGAAGAAGTCTTACAAAGAGTGCTGGAACAAGACATGCTTCACGACATGTCGAGAGCGTTTTATCGGGGCATATATTTATTAATGCGTTCCTGGAGAGCCAAAAGGTTTGTTGTTTATGAAGGGATGGGTTTTGGGGACGTCATGACGTGGTGGAACGCCAAAACCCGATTGATTTCTCATGGAGAACCTCGGCATTTTGGGTTAGATTTTGTGGAATTCCATGATTCAGACGGAGAATTAACTTTAGCTGCAGGTCGGGATGTAACTGCGTTATTTCCAGGAGAGATTTGGGGTATTTTTAAAGATGCAAAGCGGTTTACTGTGCTGGTTCGTTCAGGTGAAATTATGCAGGTATATACCCATATGCAGCCAGATCAAAATTTGAAATTAGGACAGAAATTGCAATTAGGGCAGAAATTTGGAATCATTGCTGCTGACCAATCTATTCTCGCGCCACATTTACATTATGGTCTTACACATATCTTATCCTCTGAAGACAAACAAAAACTAAATCAAATCGATCTGAATACTAATATTTATGATGTTTATTTTAATCCTTGGACTATCAACGGGAGAATGTTTTATTTTGATCCGCTTCAATTATTGTCACACGCACAAAAGATGGGAATGTTCGAATTGCATTGTGCGCCGTACGTTCCTGCGGACAATATTACACTTGTTGGGACGGAAGAAGATCAACTAAAAATCATGAGAAGATTGATATTGAGGACTTTCCCTGGTTTACATCAAGAAAATGTTCGCATACTGGTGAAAGCTCTACCAGAGGCAGTTAGCGGAGAGTTAAGGATTGAGTTAAATTCAAGCAAATGGACTATTAATCCAGGCGCACCAGGAAGGGTTTGCGATTTAAGCGACCAGCATCTTCTAGATCAACTTTTTAGGATGAGAAGGGATAGATTTCTTAAAAAAGACATAGGAGTATCAGCAGGCAGCAACGAAGGCGGAATTAGATTTCAAGATTCTGCGTATGAACAGGTGCCGGATTTTGGCGAGATTGGTCCAGAAGAATTAAGAACAGCAAAAGGAATTATTACTGAAATATTTAGGGAAGTCCGTCTGAAAGTTTGGGGCGCTCAGCGTAAGGTTACTGATGATATTAAATTTAAAGATTTTGGTCCGGGCCTATTTCCTACGGCTGTTGTTTATGACCAAGGCACAATTGAGGTAAATGAAAATCTTGCCCGACTTATTGCCAGCATAAGGCAAAATACGCAGATCTTTATGGCAAGACCATCATATCAGCAGGCAGTTGCCAGGGCGCTTCCAGAAAAGTTTGATGGCAAGGAGTTTGGCATTGACCCAAATAAACAGCTGCCCAGATTTATTGCTTCTTTGATACGTGCCATTGCCTATCACGAAATTGAAGGCCATTTCCGTCAAGAAGAGGGGGAAATTGTTTTTGTTGAAGATGAAGGACTGGCGCAATCTAAACGTGGCCCGCCACAGGAAATTGAAGAGAATTTAGCAGCTTTACTTTTTTATTGGGTGCGCATAGCAGAAGGAAATAGAGGCAAGCAGGTATTAAGTCGATTAAGGCAATTCATACCTAAAAACCCATCATTATTTGCCGGATTAAGCCCTGAGGCTGTGGAAAGAATTTCAGCCAGCGTTGATCAATTAGACAGAAACTTTATGTGGGCAGTGCCATCAGGGCACAAACCAACAGGTTTAAATAGAAGTACAGCACAAGATTTAGTTGAAGGCAGACTTCTTCCATTTCCCCACGCATTTTCCGAAGGGAAATCTTTTGAGCCCCCAGCATGGTCGCACGGGCTACGCATCTACTATACATTTTTACGCCATGCACGTTTCTCAGAAAGTAATCCCAAGGCTTCAGGAACATTTGCTGATTTAATGAAGGTTATTGATCACGCCAAAGCATTGGGCTTTAATGCAGTATTTTTAATGCCGTTGTGCGACGGAGCATCATTAGATCAGCAAAATGATAATAGTCCTTACGATATTCTAAGCCCATATGCTCTTGATCCACGATTGATTGGTCCTGACACATCATCGATAGATTTTCAAGGTGAGAAATTTAAAGCGTTTTGTGCTTGGCAGCCTATGCGGCACTACGCGCATGTAAAGGCGCTAAGAGAATTAAAACTTCCTCGCAATTGGTATGGATCGTTATCTCGCTACCCTGAATATCACACTACTTATCAAAGGATTTTAGAGCAACAGTATCAAGCGCGTATGCAATTAGAAGAAGCCGTTGCCTATGCACACCAGCGGGGTATGTATATTGGATTTGATCAACCGTTTTTCCGGGCGATGAATGGAGTAGATGCGCTTAGCAACCGTTCTATTTTTCAGCAGACAAATGGGGGCAAGATTATTGCCGCAGGAGTGGATGGCCAGATTTGGGGAAATACAGAGGCGCAAACAGGGTTAGGGAGATATGAGGAGAGGGAATTAAGAGCGCAGCAGTATGAGCCTCTGGTAGGCCCAGTCCGTTATTTCATAGAAGATATTGGATTTGATTTCGTACGTTTAGATGCCTTTCATTTGGGTTTTGGCATGTCAGGATTGTACGAACGTGTTGCGGATATTTCTCGTCGGAAAGGAACGCTTTGTATTCCTGAAACATTAGGTTGTGGCGATCCAGCTGCTGATGAGCAATGTTTGCGTTGTGGTATGGCACCTTTGACGACACTGGTGTTTCATACCTATTGGGAAAACAATTTTGATCAAAGATGGAGGCGAATTGCCTCTGATTTAAAAGCAAGATCAAAGCATCCATTTGTTTGGATGATGACCTATCACGACTGTGAACGGGTCATCGAACAGTACCGGGCATTATTTCCCGAACAAACTCCTGATGAAGTAATTGCACGTGTGGTTCATATGATTGCTGCCTTAGCTGTTCCTAATTTCACACTTCTTTTCGGCGATGAATACTTGATGCCCAATCGAATCAATGTTTATGGTACTGTTCATCCGTGGACAGGGCCTTCACCGTATATCACCCCGCAACAGGATATTACTCCTTTGATTGCCCAATTAAACAGGATCAGGCAATATTGTCCATATTTGTCGCAGTTGGACAATTTGGATATTATCTCTGTTTCCCAGGATGAATTTGTATTCTCAAGAATTTCTTCCGACGGAAAAAAGACGCTTGTAGTCATTATCAATTTATCCAATCAGGAGCGTGAAGGACGAGTGTCTGTAAACGCACACAGTAAGGGTGTGGATGTTGGACGAAGGTTCTTTTTAAGGGATATCTTAAACCAGGCAGATGTAGATTTTGTGCCGGGACAGAATGTCTTTGCTGATGGCAGTATTTATTACAAGCTTAAAGCAGGTGGGGCACATGTGTTTGAATTAAATAAACAACGGGATGAGCGTTTTGCTTTAATGGGATATTTTTATTGCCCTCGGTTGGTTCTGTTAGGAGGGATTATTTTTTCCATCGGGGGAATCATGCAATCACCGCTTCTTTGTTTGGGGGGATTGTTGACGGTGGTTCTGACTTCAAGAGAACAGCCTAATGCTTATGGCCTGCAGCATGAGTTTTCTGATTGTGGTTACTTATTA
>CAZHGK010000044.1:0-14674 GCA_964532095.1 uncultured Planctomycetales bacterium
GTGCCCGAATCTGGCCGGCCCAAGTCATACACCACGACATTGATACCATCATCGAGCGCTGCTAAAAACTAAAGGCGTTTGGCCTTGCCTGAAAAATCAACACGGTCAGGGTATGAGTTTTTAAAATCATACGGCACGGCCTTCATAAAATCATCTTGCATGGACTGCAAAGACAAATTCAAATTTCGATAAAACGTGGCATGTTCTTTAAACGCCTTGCCAGAAAAAGCCATGGTGTGCCAAAAGCCGTACACCAAGGACATGATCATTAGCCCTAGCCCAAGAGCCAGGATCACTTCAATTAAGGTCAACGCATGATGGTTACGTAACGGGCGCATAAATCAAAATGGATTCTTTAATCGCAATATCCTTATCACTCGTCGAGGCGCAACCAGCTGCCAATTGCGTTGATGTCCCGCATCCTTCCATAAAAACCGTCTTAAACTTTCCTTCATTGGTTGTCCCATCAACAATGGTCTCTTTAACCCGCGCCATGGATTTCCAATGGCCCATGAGCGCTGCAGCCGCGGCAGTCAATACCAGGGCAGCCACAACACTTGCCCCCAATACTTCAATGAGCAATTGGCCATTATGATTCTTCATTAAGTACTTCCCCATCTTCTTCCACCGTCCATCCAAAACGCAACATCCCGTTGGTGATGCGCAGCGTCGTCGTTTCTTTGGAAATCTTGATCACTGTCTCCGTCGATGAACCATCTGGCGCAAACACCAAAACCTCTGGGGCCATTTCCATGCGGATGCTGTCAGGGATCATCCGCTCTTTAATTTGATGCACCTTAGGCACTGCCACATCCATCACATACTTAGTCTTATTTTCATCCAAATGCATCTGGATGCGTAAACCTTGTTCGATGGCCATGGTTTGCGCCAAACGAAAATCCACCATCATTTGCTTGGCAAATCCTTTAAGCTGGTTGCCAGATCCATGGGGCAAGGCACTCATGCTCATGCCACCGATAATGGCAATTAAAAGCAAGACCAATAATAATTCAACCAAGGTAAACCCAGCGGAATTATTCTTTCCAGTTGGTAATATCATCCGCGCTCTCGGTGCCATCGGCTCCTAATGAGGACAAATCAAAGCCATCGGTATTATTTTTTCCTGGAAAAACATAAACGTATTCATGCCCCCAAGGATCTTTAGGAATTCTTTTCTTTTTCAAATAGGGGCCGTTCCAGCTGCTAGGACCCGAACTGGGCGCTGCAATTAACGCCTGCAAGCCTTGTTCTGTCGTCGGATACGAACCCGTATCCATGTGGTACAAATCAATGGCGGTGGATAAATTTGCCTCAATATCCGTGCGGGCGGTCGTTTTACGTGCCTGCTCCCCACGGCCAGCAATATTAGGCACCACCATCGCCACTAAAACACCAATAATAATGACGACGAGCATGATTTCAATTAATGTAAACCCTTTGCGTAACGAATTCATTCTATTGCTCCTCTCTCACCTGGATCAATTAACCATAAGATTCATTTGGAAAATCGGCAACAACATCGATACCACCATCACCCCCACAATCCCAACGATCACAATTAATACCAAGGGACCAGCAATATCTGCAGCTACCGTTGCCTGATGCGTGCTTTCACGTTCATAAATGGAGGCGATTTTTAGAAATGCCTTGGACATATCGCCGCTTTCTTCCCCAACCTTAAGCAGGGATATCGTCATCTCATCAAAGGCGCGGGTCGAGGCAATGGCCTGGGTCAATGCCCGGCCGCTTCGCACAGAAAGCACCGCTTCTTTTAACTGCCGACGGATTTGACTATTATCACACACCGCAACCGCCGTATCCATGGCAGCTACCACCGTCATCCCACTATGGATTAGCGTGCCCATAAGCCTTGCCCAGCGGCTTAATTCCACCTTGGAAATCCATGCGCCTACAGCCGGCAGACCTAGTAAAAAATTATCCTGCCACTGCCTGCCTTCAGGTTTCTGGACCCAGCGTATCCACAATGAGGATGCTAAGATTATGACCAACAGCATCAACCATCCCCACTGGCTAATAAAAGCACTTAAGCCCATGACAAATTGGGTAATTCCCGGCAGGGTCATATCCAAATCATCAAACAACCCTGTCAATTTAGGCAATACAAAAACCAGCAAAGCCACCAGGGTTAGAATTCCAACCCCCATAACCATGATAGGGTAGATCATCGCTCCTTTTAATTTCTGCGTCAGAACCTGGTCTTGTTCCATCACATCTGCTAGACGGGACAAAACCTGACTTAAACTTCCCGACGATTCACCAGCCTTAACCATGTTAATGGTAACCCCTGAAAATATCATCGGGTAGGTCGCCATAGCTGCTGATAAACTTTTCCCTTCTTTGATCTGGGCGACCATATCGCCTAGACAGGCCTTAAAAACTTCCATGCCCTTTTGCTGGCGCAAGATATCCAAACAGCGGACCAAGGGGACACCGGCATCCACCAAATCCGCCAACTGACGGATAAAAATAACAAGCGCCCGCGTCGACACGCGCCGCACCACCTTAGGCTTTACCTCAGCTGCCCGACGGACAACCGTAGGCGCAACCTTCAAGTCAGAAATAGCAACATCAATGGGCGTCTGCCCTAGCTTCATGATTTTCTCAACAGCTTCCTGCTGGGTCGTCGCCTCAATGACGCCGGAAACAATTTGGTTCACGCCTGCTTTTGCTTTATAAGTAAACTGCGGCATAATTACACATTCACCTGGGTCACACGTAAAACTTCCGACGGGGTAGTTAACCCGCTTGCTACCTTGTGCCAACCGGAACTACGCAAGGTGAGCATCCCTTCCTTAACTGCCTGCTCTTTAATCTTTGATGCAGGCACTCGCTGGATAATCAAATCCCTGATCTTATCGGTCATTAATAAAATTTCTGCAATAACCCCACGACCGGCATAACCTGTCATGCGGCACGCTGGACAACCTTTGGACTCATACACAACATTAGGATGTGGGCCTGCCCCAAGACCAAACAATTCCTTCATGGAATCAGTGACATCAACGGGAAATTTGCACTGAGGGCACACCAGCCGCACTAGACGTTGGGCAATAAAACATTCCACTGAAGAGGCAATCAAATAAGGCTCAATATTCATGTCAATCAAACGGGTAACACTGCTCGCTGCATCATTGGTGTGCAGCGTCGAGAAAACCAAATGCCCTGTTAATGCAGACTGAATACTAATCCGCGCTGTTTCAATATCCCGGACTTCGCCCACCATGATTACATCCGGGTCATGGCGTAACATGGAACGCAGTGCCGAGGCAAAGGTCAGCCCAATAGCCACATTGGCCTGCACCTGGATAATCCCTTTGATCTGGTATTCAATGGGGTCTTCGACGGTGACAATCTTGGCATCTTCTTTATTGATGGATGACAGGCAGGTATAAAGTGTGGTGGTTTTTCCGCTTCCCGTCGGTCCCGTGACAAACACAATGCCGTGTGGCTTTTCTAAAAGATCTTTTAAGACCACTTGCTGGTCCGGTGTAAACCCTAATTCCTCAAAACTATACAGACGAGCAGAAGTCAATAAACGGATAACAATGCTTTCCCCTAATGGCGTCGGCAAAAACGATACACGTAAATCCAAATCTGTCCCTTCCACCTTGATCTTAAACCGTCCGTCCTGGGGAAGACGTTTTTCTGCGATATTGAGACTGGATAAAATTTTAATACGTGACGCTAAGGAATCTTTAAAGAAACGGATGTTTTCCGGAGGATTGGCATCGCACAACACCCCGTCAACACGATAACGGATTTTCAATTCATCCCAAAATGGTTCAATATGGATGTCCGACGCATGGGCCCGGTGCGCTTCCAGTAAAATCTGGTTTAAAAACTGGCTGATCGATGCTTCCGCTGCTGCTTCATCCATACCTTCGGTAACCATGTCTGCGGTTTTCTCGCCGACATTGTCCACCATCATCTGTTCAATCATTTCCGCGCCCACCCCATAATGGGAACGGATCGCCTCATGGATTTCTTTTCCAGACGCTAACACAAGGTCAACATTCACCTTGGTAATGGCCGTCAAATCATCACGCATGCGTAAATACGTCGGGTTCTGGCAGGCAATGGTTAAAACACCCTTATCAAATTTCAAAGGCAAGGCTTGGTAATAATTCGCAGCTTTGGCAGGTAATTTGGATAGCGCTTCAGCAGATGGAACAATACCCTTTAAATTCACCCAGGGCACATTCATCTGCTTGGAAAGTATGGATAGAAAAACACTTTCTTCGTCGAGAAAACCTAAATGAACTAAAACTTCCCCTAAACTTTTCCCAAGTTTTTTCTGTTCCGCCAAAGCTGTTTTAAGCTGATCAGCAGTAATCAGACCTTCGGCGATTAACATCTCGCCCAATAAAGGTGTAGGAGGGCCTAAATTGCTCATGGAGTTAAAATAGGATATTCGCTGGTTGTATGTGCAACAGCGGCCTGATCAACATCACCGGTAATAATTCGTGGTGTTAAAAAGATAACAATCTCTGTCTTTTCTACACTTTTATCTTCATTACGAAATGCTTTGCCCAAAAGAGGCACATCTCCAAGCACGGGAACTTTGCTTTGGTTGTTACTGATTTCATCTTTGATTAATCCACCCATGATAATTGTAACTCCATCTTTCACGCGGACCACGGTTTCCAATTCCGACGTATCTTTAACAGGAATTTTATTCCCTTCGCTGGTCACAACATCAGTTGTTGCGCTTGAAACTTCCGGCTTGATTTTCATGGTAATAAAACCATCCTCATGGATCGTTGGGGTAACAGCGAGCTTGACCCCAAGATCAATAAAATTAACCGACTCTGCCGTTGTTGACGGGGCCCCTGATGTCGTTGTAGTTGTCGAAGTCACATAGGCCTTGCTGGAACCCACCAGGATTTTTGCTTCCTGATTATTTAAGACTGCAATGCGGGGATTGGAAAGTGTTTTGGATTTACCCATGGTATTAATCGCTTGCAAGACAATGGCATATTTATCTTCGGATAATGTACCTATGGATACTGTGCTCTTGGGTTTAACCGCATCCCCTAACGTGTAATCATTGCCAAATGACAAATTCTGGTATTTAGAAACAATCCCCTCCCAATCAACCCCCATTTGGGAACCGTCTTTTAAAACAATTTGCACGATGCGCGCTTCAATGAGAACTTCTTTCTCATATTTATCCAATCCTGCGATCACCTTGCGGATTTCTTCCATCCTCGGCGGAATGTCTGTCACAATCAAACTATTAGAACGGCTATCAAACTGGGCCCGTCCAATATCTTTCGTTAACAAATTGGTGACTGTTTTTAAAACATCCTCCGCCTTGGCATAATTAATGTCAAAAAGTTCCGTCGTCATTGGCAAATCAATTTGCTTGATTAATTCCTTGACCTCTGCCAGTTTGGCCGGCGTATCTTTAACAAAAATCTTATTTGAAAACGCATCAAAACTGGATGCCCCTAGTTTGGGGGTCAACATTTTCTCTATTGTTGTTTGTAACCCTTCAGCTGACACATGTTCTATTCTAAAAACCTCACTCACAACCGGCACATCGGTTTTTTCCAAATACGCAGCCATATCTGTTAAGCGCGATGGCACATCTTCCAAGAATAATGTGTTGGTGCCCTCATCAGCAATAATTTTTCCCGTCGGGCTTTTAATTTGGGACAATAATGTCACTGCATCTGCGGCTTTCATGGTTTTTAAAGGAATTATTTTTGACTGGATGTTCTGGCCAAATTTGCGGCCGTACATCTGTTCATATTCAGCTGCAGTCATGATTTTCACAATGCCCATGGACTCGCCGTAAGCTAGGCCATTCGCATCCAGGATAACCGTTAACGCATCACGCACATCGATATTTTGCACAAATAAGCTGACACGCCCGGAAATATTACGGCCTGCTATAATATTTAATCCTGTTTTCGAGGCAATCAGTTTTAAAACATCATTAATATCCATATCCTTAAGTTCCAAAGAACTGATACGGGAAGACAATAATTTCTCTGCACTTTCCGACGGAGGCAAAGTCTCCTCCTCATTCTGGTCAACGGAGGCTTCATCAATTTGCACCACTGGAGCTTCTTCCTGGCTATTAACCGCAGTTTCAGTCGGGGCATTTTCAGCTGAGGTTTGGTCAACAACCACTTGCGGCTGTTGCTGCTCAACCATTTGTGCTGGAGCACCCGCACCATCATTATCAGCAATGCCTTGCTGCGCCTGCACACTCCCGGCAAACCCCACACAAATACAAAATAGGAATACTAAACGATGATAGTTCATTTTTTTAATGAAACCTCCACGATTTGTCCACGATAAATTAACACCGCACGACCTTGCTTAACGGAAACCAATTTAAAATCACCTTCCTGCTTGTTTTGATTTAGAAAATACATTTTAGACTGGGCAGTATCTTCAATAATAATCGTCGAAGAGTCTGAGACCAGAGACCCTACCACCTTAAACTGAGCTGGCAATTGCCCTGCCGGGGCAGATTTAACATTAGTTGCTAAACTAGCTGTAGCGGCAACTCCCGAAGAGAAAAATATGTCTTTCTGGCTTTTATAGTTGTCCTCGGGCTGGGATTTAAGGGAAACATTGACCGCCTGTGTTGGCGCGGAAACTTTAGAAGAGTTTTGTTCAATGGAAAGGCTTAGTGGCGTATCTTGCCATGGTTTAAAACGGATTAAATTAAAAACAAAACATGCTAAAGCTGCAGCCACAATAAGCCAAAGGAGTCTTCGCCCATTAATAAACCATATCAATGATAATGACATAATTTTATTATATGGGGAGTTTAATTAAAAACAATCACAAAGGAAGAAAATTTGATTCAATTTCCAGCATGACTTTCTTGCGGGCCACACCCCAACGGTAACCGCCGATTTGGCCAGTTCCGCGAATGACGCGATGGCAAGGAATCAAATAACTGATGGGATTTTTACCTACGGCATTGCCAACCGCACGCATAGCTTTAGGAGACCCGATCTGTTTGGCAATCCCTTGATAACTTGTCACGTTTCCAAAAGGAATCTTTAAAAGGGCTTCCCAAACCTTGATTTGAAAATTAGTTCCCTTACACAACAGGCAGATTGGCTTTTTCATTGCTGCAGATTTTGGATGTGAGAATATCCGATTAATGTAAGACTTTGCTTTGCTCTGGCTTTGCTTTATCTGTGCATTCGGCCATTCATTCTTAAATTCCTTTAAGATTTCTGCCTTATTATCGTCGACAAATAATAAGCTGCAAATGCCCTCATCAGTCAATGCAATAAAACATTCCCCAAAGCATGAGGGATGAAAACCATACTCAATAGTCAAATCCTCTTTGCTATGGTTTTTGGAAAGTTGTGTCAGAATACTCATCATTTTACTTTAGAAAATCCTTAATGCTTTTGTAAATACGCTGGGCAACTATTCTGTACCCTTCATTGTTAGGATGAGCATCGTCATGCATGTATTTGGGATCAAACTCTATACCATCCACAATGTTAGGTATTAAAACCGCGTGTTTCCGCAGCACTAATTTTCTGATATCTTTAAAATATCTTTCTCTAAGAACTACCGGCTCAAAAGTAGCCACAACAGCAATAGCCTCATGGCCCTGAATCTGATCAATGATGGTTTCCAGATTCTTTAACGTTTCTTCTTTGGGAATATTGTTTTTTATATCATTAACCCTTTGGGTAATGATCACAATTTTAGGGTTCTTGTCAAGAACATCCGCCTGCAAACGCAATAATTCTTGCTGGGTGGTATTACCGCTGATTCCGGCATTGACGACGGGTAAATCCACCATCTTGCGCAAATATGACGGGTAATCATAGCCCGGGTCAGCACCAACGCCTTGAGTTAAACTTGCCCCAAAACACACAATTGTAGTGCCTGATGAATGGCGATTGGTAATCGGCGCTTCGCAGCCTGCACAAACAAGAACCAAACAAAAAATAACAATACTTCTTAAGAATGTAATAAACAATTTTGCCTCTCTTTAACAAACCTTATCTTTATTGCTCCAGCAATTTTGCATCCATGGTAATCTTGGCATTCAAAAGCCGGGAAATAGGACAACCTACCTTGGCTTCATTAGCGATTTTCTCAAATGTTGCGGCATCTGTTCCAGGCACTTCGGCACTCACATCTAAATGCACCCCGGTCACCGTCCAACCTTGTTCCAATTTCTCAAAATTAACAGTGGCTGTCGTATCAATACGTTCTGCGGTCAAACCGGCATTGCCTAGCTGTACAGATAATGCCATAGAAAAACACCCGGCATGGGCAGCTCCAATTAACTCTTCCGGATTGGTACCAGCTACACCCTCAAAACGTGTATTAAACCCATAGGGAGCGCTTGATAATGCCCCACTCTCCGTTGAAATAATGCCTTTGCCATCTTTTAACGATCCAAGCCAAACTGCGGAAGCTTTCTTTTGCATGATGCTCTCCTTAAAGAAATTAATAAAGACATGTCAAGTGCACATTGACGATGACCCTTGGTATGGTATACTTATTGTAATGAAATCATTACTTCTGCCAATCTTAATCTTTTTATCTTCCAGCACTGTCGTATTTGCCCAAAGCCAGGTCATTACATTAAATGACGGCTCTCAGGTCAAAGGCGAACTCGTCAGCGTCAATGACGGCACCTATACGGTTAGAACATCGGCGATGGGTGATGTGAAGGTAAAATCGACCCAAATTAAATCCATCACCACGGGATCAGCAGCGCCAGCAGATAATAATTTGATCCCTTCTTTTAATGCCAACAATCCTTATAAAGCTAAGATGCAAGCTGTACAAAATAGCGTCCTGGCTGACCCTGCCTTAATGCAGGAAATCCAAACCTTAACCCAAGACCCCCAACTCGCTCCCCTTTTAGCTGACCCGGCTTTAATGCAAGCGGCAACCAGCCAGGATCCTCAAGCCATTGCTGGCAATCCTAAAGCGCAAGAATTAATGCAAAACCCAAAGATGCGCGCTTTAATCGAAAAAATCGCTACTTCCCAACAAACCCAATAAAAAAACAACCCTCCTGAAATTATCAAAAGGGTTGTCTTAATTGTTAAATCCTGCTTCGTTAAACTTTATTACTTGCCAATTCTCGACGGTCATCAATAGGTTGGTCCTGTAAAAGACCGCTAAGTGTGGGCATGTGCACGGGCAATGGTTGGCTGACAGGCACAGGAATGACCCCACGAAAATCTTTAATAAATTCTTTAAATTGCACAGGGTCAAAAACCAGCATGCCATTGGACCCTGTGTTAATCACCTTAAGCGTTGTGCCATCGCCTAAATCAATCCCCCCGACGGCTTCTTGTGCAGCAGCTTTCTCTTTAACAATCGCAGCTTTCATGGCATTACTCTTATTACTCATTTCATCTAGAATCTTACCCCTTAAAGCTAATGCTGTTTCATTTATGGGATCAACTTCCGACAAAACAGTATCTATGTCTTTTAAAGCTCCCAAATAATCTTGCCGGGCGATCTTCTCATTAATGGGAACAAGACGCGGCTCAACCATTATGTTACCATCGCCAAAGAAACTGGTATTATCGTAATTAACATTAACAAAATTACGAGCATTGCCACGATGATAATCATTGGATCCCATGGAAAGCCTAAAAGGTTTTCCGTCTGCCCGTTGACTTATAGTTGCTACAATCTCAGTATCTGTGATCTCTCCTGGCTTTGCAATCACCTCATCACTGGATTCTGCCCCAGCCACTAAACCATTTCTTAATAATCTGGCCACCTCATTCATCATTCGATCTAAATTAATCCCTTTTTGGACAATATCTTTTCTGGGGCCAGATTTTTCAAATACCCATCCTGCCTTTTTAGCTTCTTCAGCCCATTGCCGTGCCCGCCAAATTCTTTTATCAGATTGTTCTTCCACCCAATTTGTATCATAAAATTGTGTCATAAACACCCGTAACATCCTTGCCTCATCCGGAAGCATGTCCCCATGCCCATAAATCCATGCACCAAAAAGATCTTCAATATTTGTGAATCGTTGAGGGATTATTCGTTGTTCATCAATTCCTCTAACAAATTTTGCAAATATTTGTTGGTATAAAAGAGAGAATTGGTCAACATTCTCATATGGCACCTCAATTGTTTGTTCCGCTCTCCCTGGTCTATTTAATTTTGAACGGACTTTAGGAACAAGCTCTGAAAATGTTGCTCTAACCATCCGGTCTACCTCTTGCGATTGTCTTCCAATAGCTATCATCTGATCCCAAAGTTTTATAAAAATCTCAAAATTGGTATCCATACTCTGTCTTAATAAATTCTGTAAATATTTAATATCCGCAGAGGCATTAGGAGTTGTTATCTTCCAGTCAAGTTTTGCATAACCTGTTCCTTGCTCGTCATCGATGGGTGTTGTCACTTCAACATTCGGACGCATTTCTAATAGAGATGTGGGATATTTTTGAGCAAGATGACGTTGGGCCCTTTCTAGTCCTGTGAAATCCAGAAAGTGCGTTGTGAAATACATGGCAGTCACATTATTTTCGATGGCCCAGTCTACCAATTGTTCTGGTGTTACATCGCCATCATCGGCGGCATTGGTATGAAAATGCCGTAAATGAATACCCGCCGCAACAAATTTCTTTCTGGCTTTGGCAACAATAAGCATTTCTTCATGATTGCGCTGCAATTGAGAAAGCACTTCGGACGTTATTCCAGCTTCTGCTTGTTTCATTAAATCTGCGCGCTCAGCAGCTAGTCGCTGATTATTGTTCACAATAATTTCTTCCACATGATGAAATGCCTGATGAACATTGAATGTTAAAGCAGGTGGCGTGACTATCTCTTGCGACATAAATACTTCCAAGTCACGTCTATCCGCTGCAGAAAGCATGGCTTGAGATACCAAGGCGTCTACAAGAAGTAACCCATGTTCTACCGTATTTCCAGCGTGCACGAATTGTTTGGCTTTCTGTGTATCAGTAAATTCTTTTCGAGCTAATTGAAAATCCTCCGCGCTTCCGACACTCGCAACCGTTATACCCGAAACAAGCAAGGTTTCCGCATCATTCTGATTCTGGGAGAATTTGTCACCTACAAAAACTACTTTACCAGAATTTAATTTGCGATCTTTTATAAAATCTTTAACCGCCGCGTCCTTGGTCCCAGCGATATCTATCGACCCTGCCCCTGTTGGTCGAGCTGTCGCTGGTTCAGGATACTTCACATTTGCATCTTCCTTCATCATTATTGAAATTTTTCCTCTTAAACTCACTCCTATATTGACCTTTTGATCCCCTACCTTCACATCACCCAACATTGGTTTAAAAGATACCACTACAATATTCTCTCCTGTTATTGATCGTGTTTCTAACCATGGCAACGATGAATCTTCAATCTTTCCTTTTGGCCCAATCTTTGCTCCATCACGGGTGGTCATTTTCCATTGGGAAGAAGGACCACCTACCCTTGCCTTTACCCAACTATAATCGGCTGTTGCAATATTCCTTTTGTCTTTCTTTTCTTCTTCTTTCTTAAGAGCACCCGTAAGCGCAGCTTCCACTTCTTCATCAGTAGCGGGCCGTTTTAATTGTTCACTAATCTCATCCTTGAATAATTGAAACAATATTCCATTATTAGCAATCTTTTCAAAGAAATCTGTAAAACTTTTTAAGTGTTCCGCTGAAAATACAAACCCTTGTTCATACTCCTGATGAAATTTTTCTTTTACGTTGCCACTTTCTACATCAAAAGTAATTTTACTCGTTGCCCCATTGGCATACACTGTCATCTTCTTCGCTAGATCAGCTTCTCTTGTATCTTCCAATGTCTTTATTAAACGCCCCAACACCCTGCTTTTTTCCTTTCCATACGATGATCCTGCTGCAAAAGCCACATGCGTTTTTCTCAAAGCCTTGATTGTAGTGTTTACAAAAGCGTTCAACAGGCGTTCTTCCAATTCTTCTTTAGATATTCCTAATTCCTCAGCTAATTCTGCTACAGCCTCTTCCCGATAAAGAAAGGTTTCGTTTAAATCAATAACAATCCCACCGTCAGGATCAGGAATTCCCACCTTTTTAAGGATTTCCACGGCCTCATTCAATGCTGATGTCTTTAGTCCCATGCTTTCAAGAACTCTTTGAGCAAGCATTCTAGCCTGAATGAGATTCGAACCGGAAAAAACCGTCGGCATATTTTGTTCTAAAAAAACAACAGAAAAACCCTGGAACAGGCGTTTGGCTTCTTGTTCATCAACACCATCTAAAACAATATCGAAAGCTGCAAAACCACTCTCACGATCCAGGATATTCACCAGGGTAATAATAAAATGGCCGTCCTTTTCTCTTAATACATAAAAAACATCTAAAATTCTTGGTGTGCCCTCTTCATGATATCGACGCTCTAAACGAAAAGTCGGTGACGTTAACAAAACTTCCGGATGCTCTGAAGAAACCAACTCATAATGATTGACGTTCCATTTCATTTTGTACACTGAGTCTTCGCTCGGTGTGTCGCGTATTGCGTAGGCTGCCCTAAATCCGCTATTCTCTTGCGTGATAGGAATGATCATCGCTGCCTGGGCGCTGGCAGGTTGAGTGTGCACAGGTTTAAAATCAAATGTAATATCAGATGTCGTACCGGCATTGACCGTTGCTGCTTGTTCACGCGTTAAAGCTGCAGGATTGGTCACCACATTCATGGCAAAACTCATGGGCACCCCACCAGAAAAATATTTGCGTGGCACCATGCTTTGCGTATTTTCATCAAACTCTTCCTTAATATAGTTGTAAACGCCTTTTTTATACGCCTCTACATATTGCTCATAAATCTTTTGTTTGGCATTCTTATCGGCAATATCAATCCCGTTGATCTTGCTTTGATCGGCATAGGCCTGGCCTAATAAGCTTTCTTTCAGCGCTTGTTTATACCATTTGGCTAAAATGGTGGCCGCATAAATCTGGCGTAAATTGGCAAAATGGGAACCTTCATTGATCTCTTTTTCAAGGACGGGAATGACAATGTCTTTAATAACTTGACTACCTACCTCTTGTGAATCATCTTGTGGTAACCCCTCAGCCTTTGGCTTCGGGCTGATGTTAGAAGCAGATGCCTTATGTGAAGCCAAATAGTCTGCTTCTAACATCACCTTCAAATGACTTTGAGCAACAAAGGCAGTAGGGCCATTTTGATAAACAGTTGCTTCTTGAGGGACAATCCATACCTTATTAAAGGTATTGATGGGAACGTTGATGTTGCCATATTCTTTATTGGCCTTGGCATATACCTCGGCCCAAAATTTCTTACCGAAATCATCTTCCGGATACATTAACGAAGCTGTTAATTGTTTAAGGGTATAATCTAATGCCAATAAATCCCGTCCCATATCCGTCTGGCCAAAAGCCTCTGGAATAATACGATCTTTTTCATAAGGACTTAGATTGACCCACAAATCTTTTTCTGAAATCGCCAAAGCTGCCAGGAAATACTTGACCATGGACGTGGTTTCATCAACCAGGGCTTGGCCGTTTAAACCTGAATTCCCCTGGTCTACAATAAAATCAAAACGCAATGGATTATTGGGATGGATTTTTAATCCTTTAAGCACAGCAGGCTGGTAAGAGGACGTTAAACCAATACGTTGACCTGCCCCAGACATACGCATATCTTGAGCAAATACGACATTGGTGACACTGACATTGACAATAAATGCCATCAAAACAATACTGGCAGAAAAACGATTTTTAAGAAAATGCATGGCTATCCTCAAATATAGATACTTTTTGAATTTGATGAAAGTATATCCTATATGGAGCTTTTGTCAAGGCGCACAACCACATACACAGAAAGCGCTTTCTTCCGTAAGATCACTCATAAAACAAAAAAATATTTTTTTTAATTTTTCTCTTTAGAAGCGGCATGACGCAGTTGCCCACAGGCCGCATTAACATCTTTACCGCGGGGCGTTCGGATGGTGGCGTGGATGCCAAATTCTTCCAAACGGTTTTTAAACTGCTGCATTTCCTGATGAGAAGGTGTCTTGTGGCCAAACTCAGACACCGGATTATAAGGAATCAAATTCATTTTACAGACAATGCCCTTAAAAGCTTTCTTTAATGCCACAATGGCTTCGTCGGTGCACGTCACATCCTTAATTAAAATATACTCGAATGTAATTTGACGCTTGGTCTGTTTAAAATGTTCGCGGCAGGCGTCAATTAATTCATCAAATGGATATTTACGATTAACCGGCATGAGCAAATTGCGGGATTCATTGTCATACCCATGCAAGGAGATCGCCAATTCTACTTGCAAATTCTGTTTTGCAATTTCCTTAATCTTAGGGACCAACCCGACGGTGGAAATGGTAATATGGCGGGCGCCAATGCCTATCCCCTTCGGTGAATTAATAATTTTAATCGCCTTAAATAAATTATCGAAATTATCCAAAGGTTCGCCTGTGCCCATAAACACAATATTCGACAACGGTCGTTTGTGGGTAAGCGCCTCTTCTTTGACATGCAAAACCTGGGTGACAATTTCCCCGCAAGTTAAATTCCTCGACCAGCCCCCAATGCCACTGGCACAAAACTTACAACCGAATTTACAGCCCGCCTGGGTTGAGATGCACGCAGTGGTTCGCGTTGCCGTCGGAATCAATACACTTTCAATCTTTTCCTTGTCATGCAAATCA
>CAZHGK010000045.1:0-2725 GCA_964532095.1 uncultured Planctomycetales bacterium
TTGGTTGTTGAGAAGTAGACGCAAGGGGTGTACTTGAAGTGGCAACAGTCGGTGAGACTGTTGATTTTGGAGTAACACCCTGTGTTTGAAACTCATTAGGATTTTGTGGAGTATAACCACCAGCATTAATAAATTGATCTAAAAGTTTTTGATCTGGTGCAGGACCAGTATAAATTTTATCCCCAGGAGTAAAGTTTCTTTTAACCTGAGTTGGATCCCCGAAATTTGGTAAATAATTATTTTTTAAAGCCCAAGCAGCTAAACTATTTGGATCAACATAACTTTGACCCGATTTTGTCGTGTCAGCATAAATCTTCTTCAGTTCATCATAAGATTTTCCCTGTGAATTATTGTTACCATATACCGTATAATCGCCATTCATGCCAACAACATCAGCCATAATTTAAAGGTAAAAAACTATATAGAGTATAAAGACATAAGAAAAAACAGACAACCCAACATTATCACGGGATAATAGCAACCAGTAAATTTGCGACATCAGCAAGAGTCACCCTCCCTTCATCTATTTTAGTTTGTAAATCAATCTTCGCAGCCTGAATAGTTGCGCTTTGAGAAGAACTAAAAGCAACAGCAGGCAATGTCCCTGTGAATTTTGGTTTATAACCAGCAACCAATTGAGTATACTCCGAATCACTGATTTCTATCAAAGATTCAGTGTCAGCAGTTCCACTTGGTTCAAGTGTCCAAGAATAAATTTCATTATTCCTACTTTGAAAATAAACGTTTTGAGACATTATTTGAGTTGATAATAATAAATTTGACCTGTAGCACCAGTGACTCCGGCATTACCAGAATTTGACATTACTTGGGCATCCGTTCCAAGAGCACCCGTTCCCACGCTGCCAGGACTGCCACCAGCAACCGAAATAGTTCCACTATTGACGAGCGTTGTGTAAACCAATCGAATCACACCCCCTGTCCCACCATTTCCAGGATTTCCACCCGCTCCCGCTCCTGCGGCAAAGCCACCTATTAATTCTCCCGCTCCACCATTTCCACCATTCCCGCCCTGACCACCACGAGAAAGAATGCTACCGGTTGCACTATTCGTTATACTTGGCGAAGCGATAAATACATCAGCCCCGTTACTTCCGCACCCGCCCGAAGCACCTCCGCCACCACCTCTACGAACCTGTCCACCTCTTCCACTTCCGCCACCACCAGCGCCATTGCTGCCCGATTGTCCTCCTCCTGTGTACATTGCGGGAGGAGTCGCCCCTGTATCAAGATTTATTATAGTATTTATAAGATTTCTTATAGAAGCAATCGCTACATTTCTAGTTCCCTTTGTTCCAGCTGCGCCACCAGCACCACCGGCTTGACTAGCTGATTGCCCAGCCGCACCAGCAGTACCATTATTCCCGTCACTTCCAATTGAATTACTTATCGTCGCCCCTGTAAGGCCAGCAGCGCCAGGAGAACCAGCATTATTATCATTACTACCCTGACCCCCCGCAACACCAGCTGTCCCAGCAAGACTACCTTTAAGTGACCCATCTGCTAAAGCAGCGCCGCCGGCACCAGCAGCGCCGCCGGCACCACCGGAAGATCCGGCACTCCCATTGCCCCCATTTCCCCCATTGTTGCCATTCCGCGAAATAGTTCCATTATTAACTATTGAAGTTTTGGCAAAAATCCTAAAACCATTGGGATTCAATGTTTTTCCAGAATTAACAACCAAATGATCCGCAAACATATCCTTAGTCATGTTTGTATCAACAGAAATTGTTATATCACCATCACTTCCATCACCAAAAGTAGGATCAAGTGTTAAAGTTCTGCCATTAAGAATCATCTCCCCGGATACATCATCATATTGTAAATATTTTCCAGTAGAATAATTTCCAATAAAAATACCAAAAGCATCAACAACTACACTTCCAATTCCATTTAAATTACCTATTCGTAAACGTTCTGCAAAATTATTATAATTGATACCAGTTCGAGAAAAAGCTGAATAATATGGACTATTGGGCCCTTGCCCTAAAAGCCTGAGCCAGCCGCCAGAATAGGTAGCGGCACCATCGCTTTTTCCTTGCACAACAACTGGTGTCCCTTTTTGCCAAGCAGGATTACTATTCGCAGCATAAGCAGCGGCTAAATCCCGAGTAACAGTATATGTGGGTGCAGACGCGATGTTTGTAACGCGCATCCACTCCTCTTGAATACCTGAAGCCGTGACAGCTCGGATGAATAGAATATCATTCAAACCAAAAGATGAATTTCCAATAATTTTTAAAGTAGCACTGTCAGCAGCCGTCATATCAGCATCGAGAACGTCAGAATTTGTTACCATCAACTGCCCTCCAACCGCAGAGACAACATCATATTTAAATGTTACTCCGTTCATTGCTCCTCTTGCCCGAAGATTTTCTGCTTCAATAAGATCAGGAGAAATTTTAAAACCAGAAACTCCTGCTGAATAATTGCTGGATTGTATACGAACATTCGGACCATCAAATTGTAAATGTACAGCCGTAGGATCTCCAAGTGTCATATATCCAGAGGGCTGTATGCGAACAGGAGCTTTAGATTTATTCGTAGTAGTCGCTCCCCACCATGAAAGACCCGTTGAATCAGTATGAAAAGAATTGGCAGTCGTATCTTCATCTGGAATATGAATTGATCCACCAATAAAAGTTGAAGCCGTGACGGTTCCACAGAAATAACCCACATCACACCAAAGTCCATATTCTGAAATACC
>CAZHGK010000045.1:2735-7007 GCA_964532095.1 uncultured Planctomycetales bacterium
AAAGATAAACTCAAGTAGCTAAAAAAGGCTTCAGAACAAATAAAAATGAAAAAAGTTGCCCTAAAATAACATGTGGAGAATTTTTATCCCCAATATAAAAACGCTCATTATCGCCCTCCCCACTCATGCCGACCTTGGCACCAGGATTGCCTGATTCGATACCTTCATTTGAAATAGAAAAAGATCCAATGTTCCCTTTATTAACATTGATTACCGCAGAGTCAGCAGTAGAAGGAAGTTTATATTCAACATCTAAAAAACCTGTATCAATAGGATTAACGCTCGAAGGAGATGATGAAATTTGTTGATCCTGAGTGGTATTTATCACCCAATCAGTACTTGGTGGTGGAAGAACAGTTTGATACATATTTTAATAAAAAGAAACTTCCACTTGTTCAATTTCAGGGGCTAAATTCGCAGAAGTCGTCAAGGAAATCTTTAATTTTATTGACCCGGCACCCACAATCTTAGTATCAGTCATGTATAAATTACGCACCGCATCCTTCAGCAAAGGAACTGATACAAAGCCAGCATTATTTTTATTTACAAATAAAGCTATGCTCGTTCCCGTTGGAAGAGATCTATAGGCTATCTTCACTCCAAAATCTTTATTATTCGTCCTATCAATGGTTAATGTTCGAGTTGTGAAATAAGCTGAAGCATATTTATTATTCCAATCAATCTTATCTACCCCATATGCCGTTCCACTCGTCGTATCTTTCCAGGCAACCAAAAGATCATTACCAGCAATTGCCATAGCAGTAATTTCAACATTTGAAGTGTGACCAGTAGAAATAACATATTCAAGATTTAAAACTTTTGGATAATTTGATGAGGCAGAACCAAAAGAATATACGCCTTGTAAACACGGATTGCCAGAGCCATTGGACAGGCCAAATAACGGTAATCCATTGAAGCTACAAACTGCTTCGGAATTTACAAAAGCTTGATTTGTGGAAGACCAATCGCCCAATATTCTTTTAAACTGCTCTAGCTGTGCCCCATTATAAGTATATAAATTACCCTTTTGCCCCACTTGGACTAAAACGTAATTATCAGTTTTTAAAAAACAATTTACCCCTATTTCAGGAGCACCGTCATCATTCGTATAAGAAACTTGAATAGTATTCCATCGAAAAATATGAGCCTCATTCACGTTGGTGTTCACATAGGTTCCAATGAGTAAGTCAGCCTCAACTTCCCCGAGACTCCGAACAATATATTTTGTTTCGAGGTCCAATGCGTTGGCAGTAAAAATATTATTATCTACCTGCGCCACTAAATAGCCATCACCAATATATAAAACCTGATTTTTAACAAACATTGGATGATAAGTTGAGTTTCCATTTGTAAAAGTTGCCCAGCTATCACTTCTCGTCGCCCAAGCGCTACCTATTTGCCATCTCCCAAGCTTAGTAGCTGAAGCATAGTAAATATACCCTTGATGCTCAAAGGCATTAAGTATAGCTCCATTGGCATTGGTAGCTTCCAAAGAATAAGTTCCAGCAGATGTTCTTTTCCAAATTTTTCCAGCAGTTCGATCAAATAAATAACTATTTCCATCAGAACAAACAACAATTTTTGAAACCGCATTATCGACAGTAGTTCCAGACTCCTTCACAAGAGCCTGATTCACTTTTAAAACCCCTGTCTCCGAATGCAGATTGCATCCAACAATAGCAGCGAGAGAATTTGCTATCCCACTGTATTCAGAGTCAGCAATACCACCCAAATGAAAGTTTGAAAGTGTTAAAATATTTTGTTTTGCCATAATTTATAAGAAACAAAATAAAACTTTCAATATTGACTACCATCATCACTTGGAAATTCACCCTTGATAGACCTATCAAGGTTGGGATGAGAGATTCCATCAAGCATATCAGCAAAATCAGATTTTCTAGCCTGCTCTGTTTGAGTGAGAGCAATAGGTTTGTCACGACTTTCTTTATAAGCAACAATGACCTCTCGTGCCAAAAGCTCCTGAAATTGACGCGGCCAACCATGTTTTCCTGCTGAAGGAGCGGCAGCCATTTCAGTAGTCAAAGTTAAATCAGTAAAGTTTTCAGGCCAAATATAAGCCCAAATTTTTAATCCATTCGCAACATCAATAATGGCGGCATCGCTTAAAATCCAAAGGCTATTTCTGAAAATTGAAAATTCAGCTGGTCTTCCAGCATAAGCATTTAAAATGTCAGATTCCTGTATCGGGAAATCATCCATATTAAAATCTCTTTCATAAATTCGTTTCCAATTTGTTCCATCCAATTTTGCTTCAACAAATTTAAATTGCCCAGCAACAGTAGAGTCGAGTGCGTATTCACGTTGTCCGGCAACAAGAGCGGTTAAAAGTGGGGCTCCAAAATAATTTTCATTGGCAGCCAAAATTTTAACAGCCATTTCATCCTTGAGAGCATTTGCCAATAAAAGAATATCCGTATCTGAAAACGTTGTTGTATCAGTATGGGTATAAAATCTAATTAAAGAAGCAAATTGAGCGTAAGTCATAGAGAAGATAATAATTGAAAGTGGGCTGGTTTTTTAGGCCAGCCCAAAGCTTTTCTAGGGCTTACAGTGCAACGAAGTTCACAGGATCGAACACAAATGGAGTATTTACATAAACTGCATTTGGAACGACTGTGGCATCATCAAGAGGTGTTGTGCCTCCAACAAAGTTACCAGTACCAGTAGGATTGATAATTGTGAAGCCAATAGCAGCCTTTGTAGATGGATCATAAGTTGGGAAAACCACGTCAGCCAAAGTAGCGCCCTCTGTACCCATTGAAGTTGTGAGAGTTCCGGCTGTATCTACCAAGTGAAGAAATACGTTAAACTTTGCATTCGTTACCGTTCCGGCAAAAGCAGCCATATCCGCAGCAGCTTTTGAATAAAGATTTCCACCAATAAAATATTTAATGGTGTTAACCGTTTTTGCGAGAGCAGAACCACCAGCTTTGATAGCCAAAGCGCCAGTGTTCAAAACCATCGTAGTGAAAGCATTCTGAACTTTAGCTAAGATAGCACGACCATGAGCATTTGAACCAAAACCAACATCATTAGCAATTGAGACTGTTTGAGGCATAATTGTGAAAAGAAAGGAAATAAAAAATAAACTACCATTTAACGCAGAGCGTGTTCAGCTGAAGCGTCACGAGATACCAAATACTCTCTCCCTTTTTCAGTTTCTCCTTGTTGGATATTATAATGCTCCATCAGGGAAACGGCTATAGATTGAGGTAAAGAGATCATAACTCCCTTTTTCATATAGAACCCATAACCATTGATAGCAGCATACTCTTCAGCCTGACCTGCCTTTTCGCCAGGCGAAAGCGGGATAGACATTACAATCCTGGACTCCTTATCCAAAGCCTCCTTGGTGCGCCTTGCATCTTCTGTCATGGCCTTACCGACCATAGCCGATGTTTCAGTGGGATAGGTGACAGCGGGCTTTTTAAATGGAACTGAAGGTGTAGTGTCAAAATCTGTTTCAGTAGAAGAAGTCTCTACTGTTGTTTTATCAAGATTTTCTACCTCTTTATCAAGATTTTTTTGTAAAACAGATAAATCGGAATTAACAGGAACAGAAGTTTTAGCCATATATAAGGGGAAAAAGAATTAAGAGAGGGAAATAAGTGAGGGGGATAAAATTTGTTACTAAGCAGCAGCAGCTGTTTCAACGCGGACCATGAAAGCGTTATTGAGAATCTTTGGAACAAATGATGCTTTCCAACCATCTGTCTGCCTTTGATCCAAAGGATCCGTAGACCCACCTGAACCAAAAGGCTTGAAAATATTCTTCATAGCAGCACCAGAAATACGGGAAACACCATAGGCATTGGCAGCCAGGACAAGGGTTGCATAGACATCAATACCACCAGATCCAGAAGCAGTGAAGACCTTGGCATTCGTAGATTCAATGAAGCGAACCTCATCGAGTGCCCCAATTTCACCTTCGATAATATTTTTTTGAGCAGAATATTTCTCAACAGGAATCCAGCCAGTCAGATCCTTGAGTGTATAACCCACATTCGGATGAACGATAGCTACGAAACAAGCATTAAGAGGCGTTGTTCCAATGGCAACCGTAGGATTAACCATTGAGGTAAGTTTCATGGCATTGTTGTTCTTCAAAGTTCTAACAACTTTTTTAATAAGAGCAGCCGTGATCAAGTCTGAAGCACCAACAGTACCGCGAGTAGTAGCAGAACCACCGTAGTATACGTTTGTACCGGCAACTAAAACATCACGAGTGATTTGATCAAGTGTATTGCCAGC
>CAZHGK010000045.1:7020-12109 GCA_964532095.1 uncultured Planctomycetales bacterium
TGATCGCCGAGAATTTGAGCCCATTCAGTCAAATTTGCATCCGGACTTTCATAATTGACCACATCTGTGATCAAAACATAATCACCATAATACGAAATTGAAGCGGTCACATCGGTAACACTCAATTGACTACCAGTTGGAGTAATACCCTCTGTCAAAGGTGTCGTAGCAGCTGTTAAGTTGGCATAACGACGAAATTTGATAGTGTTTGTACCAGCTCCCTTTGGTAAATCGCGGACCTGAGCAAATTTTTGATAAAGAAACTTCGGAATCGCTCTTTCAAGAAGAGTACGATCATAAAAAGCAGACACCTCTGCTGGGATTTGTGTACGTGTCGTTGCGGGCATGGATTTAAGAGAATAATAGAATAAAATCCAGTTTTACTCTCCTTGTAATATTCTAGCGGTCTCCGCTTCAAATTCCTCCTTACTCATCGTAGCGTAATCTTTCTTGCCACTACTGAGATTCGGTTTTCGAGCAGAATTGCCACCCATTTTACTTTCAGAAGCAGCCTTTTGAGCCTTTCGAACAGATTCAGCAGCAAGAGTAATGAGTTTTTTCCCCGCAATACCCCATACCAATTCATCAATCGGTACCTGAGCGCGAGAAGGATGTTGAGCATACTTTCTGATTTTAGACTCAAATTCTGTCAGAAGATCAGCATGAGGGTCTTGTTTCAAAAAAGTTGTAACATCACTATTTACTGCATCATTCATTGTTCTTTGTGCCAATTGATCTACGGTTTTAAACTTATCTCCATAGATCTTTTCGGACATCCTGCGAAATTTATCCATTTCTTCCTGGGAAAAATCATCCTCTGCACCATCTCCTTCACCATTTTTAGCAGGAGGAGTAGTATTTTTGGATAATTGTTCCTTTAATTTTTCTACCTGGCGACTTTTACGCTCCAGAATATATTCAAGGTCAGATTTTCGCACTGGAGGCTCCTCATCATCAGTAGAATCACTGGTTTTATCAGTCTTTTCGACTGTTTTATTTTCAGCGTTATCCTCCTGATTATTTGTTGCCTGCGAAGCAGCTGCTTCTACCTTTGCAGTACCTTCATTATTCTCTCCACCTGCACCATTGGCGTCAGTAGCAGCGGAGGTTTGTCCCTGTTGCGTTGTATCTTCCATAAGTTTTGAGGGGTTACACATTTTTATGTATGGAGAACATAAAAATGGAAATAAAGTACATCTAGGCTTTGTAGCCTGTTGAGATGAGTGAAGAGAATGCAGGGTTATTGAAATGTGACTCCCAATAACCCAACATAATCATTTCACCCCCCTCAAACAGAATACAAAATTTTAAAGATCTTTTTTCATTTATACTAAACCGAATAAGGATCATCTTTGTCAACCCGACTTTCATTTTTCTTCCCCTGAATTTCATCCTCAAGATTAGTTTTAAAAATCTCAATCAAAGACACAGGCAGAGCTATTAATTGTCTGCAATTGGAAATTTTATACTGCAAAACTTGAACCTCTCTCAACTCCTTGAAATCACAGTCTTCTAAATCCTGCTTCGCCTTAGCTATCTCTCCCTTTTCAATAATATCAACCAATAAACTCCATCCAGGAGTCACAATGAGGTCAGAAAGCATTTTTAATTTATCCGGTACTGAAACTTCATCACTGTTCATAGGATGAGCTTAAAGAGTAAATGATCAGTAGCTAGGTAGTAAATGGCTACAACTTAGCCAGAGTAATATTATTGCGCTTGTTGAACCGCATTTGGAGCCTGCAACTGTAGAGCTGACTGAGCCATATCCCTAGGTGCCGGAGTCTTGCCCTGCTCCATTGGAGAAGGTTGTTGCCCATTGGCACTCGTCTGGATAGGTTGTCCTGTTGTAGGATCAATTTGTGGCTCTGGCTGTAGCATAGGCATCTCACGTTGATGATACAGTGCCAAGGTGTGCATTTGAATATGAACAGCCTTCGCATGATTATCAACAGCTTTTGAATGAATCTCAATATGCACCTGATGATTTTGTTTATTTGAAATCTTCGGAAGTTTCCCGTCAGCCAATAAAATATTTTCCTGCTCCGCTTCAAACTCATCAAAAGTTTTTGGTAAAGCACGATTAAGCTCATCCGTAGTGACACCCATCGCTTTTCCTTGCTCACGTAAAAAGAAACGTCGATTGGCATCCTTATCCATTGCAACCGCCTGATTCATGAAAGCCATCCACATATTCAATTTATTCATACGCTTTGCATCAGAAATAACTTTACTCTCTATAAAAATATCAGGATCCTCCTCACTTATAATATTTGCCCGCTGTATTTCGCGATACTGTGGTCCCATCGCTCCGGAAAGACGAATAATTTTATTATAAACATCTTTGCTGAAATAAATATAATAACTTTCATACCAAAGTTTCCAAAATTTCTTCTCACTCCATCCGAATTGCTTTGTGCTCAAGGCATAGCGGGTATCAACTCCCTGTGCTACCTTTGCCATTTCAGTAGCAGAGCGAACCTTGTTCGTCATAGCCCCCTGTTGGATATCAGGTGTGGCTGTGGCCTTTTGAGAGTTGCCATCCATCAAATCAAGCATCCACTGAACATCTGTCGTGATACCCTCTCTCGGAATTGCAGCAATAACATTATTGACCTGACCTTTCACTCCAATAAACTTATTAAATTCCATCTTAGCCAAATCACTTTTATTGGTAATAATTTGATTATTGTATAAATAATTTGGGTACAATTTTGCCTGCACCCCTTTCTTCGCCAAATTCATGATGATACTCCGCGCCCTCTGCTTATCCTCAACAAGGTCCGGGATAGATACTCCGTCCCATTCATGAGCAGTCCTAAAAAGTGTTCGGTCTACCATCGGCCATTGCCGGGTTTTAATTTCTTGTACTCTCAAAATCTGAGTCCTATTTTTACCAAGTGTAAAACAATATTTTTTGCCGTCAAAATAAGTAAACCACTCCAATAAAATATGACTTTTATTGTCACCTGTGAGTTGTTGACGGAGCTGATCATAACCAAGGGCTTCCCTTCGCACCTGTTTATTCTTATCTATCTCACTCTTCACTCCATCATCATTCTCACCAAGGGCATCAATATTCTTATATACTCCTGCCTCTTCAAGTTGCCGCTCTGTTAAACGAATTTCACGACCACAGAAATTCAATGCCCCATGCCCCTGCCGGTCACCATTGACACTGGTAGCCTCCGGATCGCGTAAAAAACTAAGCGGATCAATATTTTCAGGAATAGGACACTTCGCTTCATCATCCCATGAATAAAGCATGACGAGTCCCCTCCCAAAAAAACAGGTGTCCCAAATCCAGTCGTAATCAAGAGTTTCCTTGTCCATCTCGGCCGTATCATATTTCGCCATAATATTTAAATTTTCCGCCTGTTCATCACTCCCATGATTCCTACCAACAAATTCCACCGTCAACTCATCAGAATAAAGAGAAGCTAAAACAGTTTGAAAAATTGTAAAAAGAAGTGGGTCACCAATATACTCTGCCCTCCTCTTTTGATTATTATAAAGCCGTAAACGCGTAAGCCATGCCTGCCACTTAGGTCTCATGAACTTGAGCGCAAGCTGATATTCATTCTCAATTTGAGGAATTGCTTTTTGAAATTCTTTAAAATCATCAACCGCATCATCATTCTTTCCATCCGCTTGATCTTGAGAAGGATCCTCCCCTTCCATTGCCACATCAGAATCAGGTGAAACAACGACAGAAGTTGTCATTTTTGACGGCATAAACACAGAATAAAAAATAACAATTCCACTTTATCAATATTAACTTAATTTTATCAACCCTCTTCAACTTTACTTTGAAGAATTTCAATAAGGATCATCATTTGGAACAGTATCTACCTCATCAACATTCGTAACCAAAGGCACAAAGGTCGGCTCGGAAAAAAGGAACCTTCCCATGTTCTCAATCATGTGATCATCTTTATCCAGAGGCTTTTGCTTCTGCCCATGTTTATCCGCATTCTTTCCACTCCATTCATCCCAACGATAATGTAAAAGCTCATAAATATGCCGTTTACAAGTATCGAAAATATAAATTTCCGGACTCTTAATCATATTATCGCCAACTTTAACATAAGAAAGTGCGGTCTTAATTCTGCGGTCCGCAGATGAACGAGATTTTGTAGCAGCTTCATAATAAAGTCCATTCTCTAAAAGAGAATTTGCAAGACTTCGAGTCTCATGCTGATTCGTGATGAACATAGAGGGATCCCCCCCGTGATGGACGACCCGATATTCCGCATCCTTATCCTTAATCCTCATCGCAAGCTCCCCATCCCCCCCGACATTCATAAACAACTCGTCAATAACGAACTTCGTCCCATGCCGATCAACAGCGTACCAAGCAGCAGCATCGGGAGTTCTTGGATGAGGATCTAAATATTGATAAACAGTAAAATCTGAAAAATTTATAGGAAAAGGTGGAATAACATGAATCTTTGGATCAAATTGTTTAAATACCAGCCCCGTAAGATGTTGGAACTTACCATAAACACGAGCCTGCTTCTCATCTTCGTCATACTGAGAAATAATCTGCTCAATATGTGCGTGCTCAAGATGACCTCTCACCCCATGCACCTTGCAGGCATCTTCCATAGTCGATTCAATGAAAGTTCTTTTGCCTGTTTCATTATTAGGATTTACCAAAATTTCGTCATACATCCACTCTGAACCAGCAAGAGGAGTCGCAGTGATAAACAGTTGCCCCCCCCTTCGAAGACGCGCAATGGAGGCCTTATAGATTGATTTGGGTGGAGGTTCATCGAACCAAATAAGCCCGAGGGTGGCAGCTTCAAATTCCTTCGGATCCTGATCGTAGGTCATGATATCAATATCAAAACCAGTGTCAGTTTTCCAATAAGCTTCATAAGCCTTCCTCCCCTTCGTAGTGACATAACGCCCGAAAGGAAACCAAATCTTCATCTCGTTCACAATAGCATCAACAACCTGGGGATCGGAGACGATACGAATTTTTTTGACGTAAGGGAAGTTTTCAAAAAAGATTCCGGGGAAGTATTTGGCGGACGGATGGGAACGGTCGCCGGGCCAAATGAGTTGAGCGAGAGCGTTGACCGCG
>CAZHGK010000045.1:12119-14465 GCA_964532095.1 uncultured Planctomycetales bacterium
GCTGCTCTTGCCCCGTGATCATGCGGAATAGGGTCGTCTTGCCCACACCATTGGCTGCGCTATATAGCGTAATAAGGTAGGAGCCGCTACCCAAGGCGGCGAGAAACTCCCCCCCCCTTCCATTTGGAACATAGTACTTATATTTATTTTCAGTTTGTCTTCTTGCTAGCTCTTCAAGCGCTTGCCTTTTTGTACTGGTCATGTTGATATCATTCATTTGAGGGGTGAAAAATGATGTTAGTTTGTACAATATGTAATGTACAAATGTAATTAAAAGTCCTCATTCTCTATCATTTTGGCTTCTATAAGCCCAATATCACGACTTCTTCCTTCGTTAACAATTTTCAACAATTCATCATCGCTCAAATCTTCCAATGGACGAACCAGTGCATGTTTTTCAGCAGCGTATAATCCAAAGATTTTATAGATTTTGTCCAGTGCCTTATCGCGATGTTCCCAGTCAGGAACCTTTACAAGACATTTCCATTGCTCAAAATATCGTATCTTAGCCACAAATTCGATATTATGAGGTTTCAGAACCTGAATGATTTCATCCTCCTTCAACTCTCCATCAAGAAAAATATTTTGTAATCTCCAAGCTACAAGTGACTCTTTTTGCTTTGTAGCAAGCCATTCATAGGGCAACTCCTCAAATAATGCGCGTTGGTACGCAGTGCCTTTGTTGATGTTAATATTTTTCATTCCAACCTTGGCAGCAATGGCTTTGGTATCAGGAATTTTGCCCTGAATAACATCAGCAGCAATAGCTTGAGCAACAGTTTTTTCAATAATTGAATTGTCTGGCATAAAGACTATTATGACATAAACTTCCGGCTTTCGCACGGAACGGAAAAATTATGCCATATATAAGAGCACACAATCAACCTAGTTAGTTTTTTGACAAGAGAGAGCCTATAATACATACTTGACTTCTACGTGTCAAGTGTCGAAATACTATATAGCTGTTTTTGTAGTATTACAAAAATAATGGCTTAGTTTAGCTCCTTTAATCAAAATAAGTATTGTTACACAATATTATATAGTATATTGTATATATAAATATCAATACAATTGTATTGACTTTTTTTAAAGCCTTTGCTACAATGAAGTCGTAATCATTACAGATTACTTATTATTTCTTCAGCCGAAAGGCCAAAATTATGAAAAATACATCCGTTCAAGGCGTTATCGACGCTTTCATTAAAGGGGAAGAAGCTAAAACAGCAAATGGGTCCTTAGCTTCAATCAATGAAGGAGATAAGACTTTACTCGTTGGCTATAGTCACGCTGTTTATGCTGAAAGATGGAATGGTCAATACTATTTCAATGCCGGTTGGTATGGTTATTCTAAAACCACAAGCCGTCATTACAATTTAGCTCGCTACCTTTGTGCTCGCGACGCTGGTCCTCAAGGAGTTTGTATGCAATGCGAAGAGAAACCAGACTTAAATATGCCAGGTCGCTTAAACTAAAAAACTTATTTTTACTTCCATATTAATTTTTACCACTATGAATAATGAAAACGTACTTTCTCAAATGGGTTATAGGGAATTTGACATCGCCGGCGATCTTTTAAAGGCATTTGCAGATCAAAGGTTCGCTTCAAGTGATGATCGTGAAAATTTCCAGGGGATTGAAGAATTAGGTTTTAATTCAAATTCTGGTTGCGTTTACCTCTGCGACGAAAATTATAATTGCTTAATGTTAAATGATAAAGAGCAACTAGAATCATGGTTATCTTGTGCGGAATGTGGAGCAGAAGGCTTCCGATCTGATCTTAATTGGCCTTTAAATCACATGTGCGAAGAGTGTTATTTAAAAGAAAAGGAAGAGGTTGAAGGGAAATAATGATGGAAAATTCCAGCCAATTTTCATTTACTCAAATAACAAGCTCATCTGCGTTCACATGCCATTTAAAACTTTTTAACCACCATCTTCCCATGAAAATATTACTTTCTCTCATCGTTGCAATAATTTTAATGATATGTTCTGCTCTCTTGTTACATGCTTCCCTATTTTTAACCCATTACCCTCTATGAAATCACAATACGATATCGCAATAAACCTTATCCAATCCTCGCAGTCAGTTCACCCGAAAATCGCGTTGCAAAAATTGGTGCAAGCAAAAATAATCTTCTCACAATTACAATCATGGTCAGAACTTCATGAATGTAATCGCCTCCTTTCCTCTTTATCCCTTCGTATTATTGATAAACTTTAACCCATCACAAACAATGAAAACCCCACTATTCCAATTCCGCCTTCCATTATGGAAAAGGGAAAAGATAAATAAATACAAACCAGCAAACCAAACATTAACTTCATGGATCATCGAAGCAATTGATC
>CAZHGK010000046.1:0-14157 GCA_964532095.1 uncultured Planctomycetales bacterium
TGGCGCGTGCGCATGAGGCTGGAATTACTGATATCGTCGGCGTTAGTGTTGATTTATCTTCGATGCAGCGTATGCTTAGCCTGGCAAAATCAATTCAACAGCCGCGTTTGCATCCTGCCTTAGGCATTCATCCGGGCAAGGTCAATGAATTAGACCACGCCCAAGCTGTAGAATTTCTTAAATCACAGATCACCACGGCAATGGCCGTCGGAGAAACAGGCTTAGATTATTGGTATAAGTGGGTGCGTAAGGATGTAGAAGAACGACGCAAGCAGAAAGAATCGTTTGATCTTCACCTGGGTTTGGCCAAAGAATATGATCTGCCTATTGTGATCCATAGCCGTGGGGCATGGCGGGATTGTTTGGCTATGACCAAACAAGCAGGGGTAACAAGGGCGCTGTTTCATTGGTACAGTGGGCCAGTTGATATTCTTAAAGAAATTTTAGATGCAGGCTTTTATGTTTCGACTAGCCCGAGCGTGGGTTTTAGCACAGAATCACGCACAGCCATGAGCTACGCCCCTTTAGAGCGGATTTTAATTGAAACAGATACGCCTGTGCATTATAACGATAATCAGGGCGGTTTTGATAGTGAGCCCAAGGATGTGTTTAAAACCTTGCATGCCTTAAGTGCGTTAAAAAACCTTGAACCTGCGGCATTGGCACAGATGGTTAATGGCAATGCCCGCATCTTTTTTAAACTGGACGGTGTATGACAAATAAATCAAAAATTGGATCGATTGTTCTCGTCGCTGTCTTAATCATCTCTGCCGTAGTCTGGCGATTATTCTTTTACACATCGCCATTGTCTGGCGCCCAACTATTGCCTGATGGGGCGTTAAGCTTTGTGCGGGTGGATGATTGGAAGAGTCGTCAAGCAGCTATCATCAATAGCCCGTTTATGGGGGAATTGAAGAAAATTGATATTGTGAAGGTGCTTAATAAAAATAATGTGCCTCAAAAGGATATTGATAAATTTCAAAACGTGATGAAGGATGCAGGTAAGGTTTTAGAGGAACCAGGTTTTCAATTATTAACCGGCCGTCAATTTGTCGTTGCAGTTTATCCGTCGAAGAATAAACCTTCAAAAATGGGGGTGGTGATTTTGACGCGTTTGTCCCCACAAGCGCGTTTGGCACAATGGACAGGCCAGCTGTTTGCGCCTTTTTCAAAATCAGTCACGATTGAAAAGCTTGTTATTGATGGAAGCCCGGTGCAGCTGATCTCCTCTAAAGGCAGAAATCATAAGATTTATTATTGGACGGTGGATGATTGGGCCGTTATGGTGTTAGATCAGGAATCATTGGCCAGCCAGGTGTTGGGTATCTCTAAATCTAAATCTAAAACTCTAGCGGATAACGAGCAATGGAGATGGGTGTATAGCCAAGCCTATGCCCAGGATGAAGCCTTTGTTTATCTGGATTCAAAATTACTTTTAGAACAATTTTTATCGAGGATTCCTGGTATCGAGGAAGATCCTGCCTTTTCAAAGCATTTCATGGAACAGGCGGATGCCTTAGGGGCCTACGGCATCTCGTATAAAAATGGGAGTTCCCAAAAAATTAAGTTCTTATTTGGGATCAATGCTGCCAAAACGACTGAAGAATTACGCCAGATGTTGGTATGTCCGCCGTCAAGCAATGAGGCGGTTGGTTTAGTCCCATCGACGGGAGTTTTGTACTATCAATGGAGCAATTGTTTTGATTTAAAAAAGAACTGGGGGCTGTTGCGCGAGAAATTGCAAGACCATGAATCGGTACGCGTGGCAGCTCATCACATCCGTTTGCAGTTTGAAAAGAAATTTAATGTGGACGTCGAGCGAGATGTGGTGCCCATCATTGGCCAGGACATGGGCGGATATTTATCAGACATTGATACCTCGGCGATGTTTCCTTATCCGCGGTTTTTAGCGTTTATCCGGGTCAATGATAAGGCAAAAGCCACAGCTATGATGGAACAAATGTTTAAGAAATCGCCCGTCGCAGTTAGCCAGGAACAATACAATGGGGCTAATTTATCCTTTGTGTCCTTGCCGCTAGGTGCGAATACAGAACCAGGGTATTGTTTCCTGGGTGATTATTTAGTTGTTTCATCCAGCCGGCAATTAATGAAAAAATCTGTCGATGCGTATTCAAATAAATCCAAAGGCTTTATCAATGCCAAGATTTACAAAGAACTCGACGGGGACCCTGCCCATCAATTAAACAGTGTTTCCTTTATTAAATGGGATGAGATGAGCCGTCGCATTAAAGATGTGGCAGGTTGGGGCGACCGCTGGTTTTCTTCACAGATGTCATCAGCAGCGACGTACCGTAAGGAAGCGGAGCAGATGTTGCCGCAAATCGATGAGTCGATAAAATCCAAACAGGAAGAATTGAAATTAGGTCAGAAGAAATTGGCCCAAAAGCAGGAAGAATTAATTCATGCGGCTGATCAAGGGGCTAGCGATGAACAGAAGGCCGTGTTGGAAGGTTTGTCTAAAGATATTGATTTATTAAAAGCGGATATTGATGATTTGCATCGCCAGTATTATGAAGCCCAACAGGCCATGACCCAGTATGACCAACAAGCAGCGTCGGCAAAGGTGATGATGTTTAATGTGGATTATGTGTTAATACCGATATTGAATGCGTTTGGTTCCTGGCAAGGACAATTAACGCAGGTATCCATGGATCATGGCAAGGGTGTTGTTTGCGAAGTGATTTTTAAATAGGGGGAAGGATGCCGTTAAATAAAACATGGGTATTGATGGCGATTGTGTTGGTGTTGTGTTTGTCTTTAAGTGGTTGTGCGCTTTTGACCATGCCTTTTCAGTTGTTGGGCGGGATTTTCGGCGGTATATTTAATTTGTTGGGTAAAGCATTAAGCGTTGCGGATAGCATGCCTAAGCCTCCACCGTGGGTGTTCCTGTAGTCGAGAGATTACTATGCATACAATTGTTAATAAACAAATCCTAGCGCAAAAAATTAAGCGGCTCGACGTATTGGCCCCAGATGTTGCCACCCGTGTGGCCCCAGGCCAATTTGTCATGGTCACGCCTTCTGTTGGTTTAGACCCTATTCCTTTGACAGTTGTTGATGTGGATGAGCGTCGGGGAGTGATTAGCTTAATTATCCATGAAGTAGGTTCTTCCACTCAAGCCTTAGGGGAGATGTCTATTGGGGATGCTTTCGCGTCGATGGTAGGGCCTTTGGGCCAGCCAGCCCTGATAGAAAAATATGGTTTGGTCTTGGCTGTTGCCACGGGAATTGGGGCGGCGCAAATCTTGCCTATTTGTCGGGCGTTAAAAAAGAAGGGTAATAAGGTTTTTGGGATTATTGGTGCCAATTCTAAAAGTGTTTTGATGCTAGAGGCCCAGATGCGCGTTGTGTGTGATGAGCTTTTTATTGCCACCGATGATGGTTCTTACGAGCGTCGGGGTTTTGCCACCCAAATTGTCCGGGAATTATTGGCCAAACATCCAGTGGCAGCGATTTATGCGATCGGTACTGTGCCCATGATGGAAGAAGCTAGTCGTTTGGCAAAGGAAAAACAAATCCCTGTGCGCGTGACCGTAAGCACCTATATGGTCAATGGTTTGGGGATGTGTGGATCATGCCGTTTGAAGGTTGCTGACAAGTGGCAACTGGCTTGTGTCGATGGCCCTCAATTCGACGGGCATCAGGTTGATTTTGAAGATTTAATGTTACGTGTTAATGCACTTAAGGAGCAAGGATGTCATCGCCCGCAGTCCCAACTGAGGACCCGAAGCGCAGGATTAGCCACCTTGGTGAAGTCGCTTTGGGGTTCCCCAAGAAAATAACTCTGGAAGAATCTCGTCGCTGCCCGCAATGCGCGGTTGCCCAATGCACGAGTGGATGCCCATTGCATGTGGATATTCCCGGGTTTATCCGCTTATTGCGTGAAGGCCGTACAGAGGCAGCATTAGCACGCATCCTTCAGGAAAATCCGTTTCCAGAAGTATGTGGCCGGATTTGTCCAGCGCCATGTGAACGCCATTGTATTTTTCATGACGAAGGTTCTGCAATTTCAATTCGTGCCTTGGAACGTTACGCTGCTGATCATGGGCAGGTGGGAGCCAAGCGTGCAGTTGTTGCGCCATCGACGGGAAAAAGGGTGGGTATTATCGGTGCTGGGGCAGCTGGTCTTGCCGCAGCAGCTATTTTATCTAAACATGGAATTGCAGTTACGGTGTTTGATGCGTCGGATAAGCCGGGTGGGGTATTGCGTTATGGCATCAGTGAATTTCGCCTGCCTTTAAAAATTATCGATGGGATTATTGATCAATTAACAGCAGCCCAGGTGGTGTTTAAAAATAATGTGGTCGTCGGTAAGACCATTGGTTTGGATGATATTATGCATCAGCGTTTTGATGCCTTGTTAATTTCCTCAGGGGCCCAACGACCAGTGTGGCCTGGATTAGCAGGCCAGGGGTTGGGAGGGGTTTATTATGCGCGGGAATTCTTAATGCGTTCACAAATCCATACCAAGGTTAGCGCTGGCGTGCATGGGGCGCCAATGGTCGTCGGTGAAGAAACAATTGTGATTGGTCCTGGTTATGAGGCAATGGATGCGGCCCGTTTAGCAGTGCGTTTAGGGCAAAAGGTCACATGGATTTTCAAGGAATTTGAAGAACAGTTAGGTTTGCACCGTGAAGATATCAAGGCCACAGCAGCTGAAGGGGTGGTGATCCAATCTCCGATTGAAGCAGTGGCTATTGAAGGCAATGACAAGGGCATGGCCTCAAGTGTGGTTTGCCGTTCCATGGAAACCGAAGGCGCGGCATTGACGCGTTTGCCTGCGGATATGGTGATTATTGCCACAGGTGGCCAGCCAGAGGAATCGTTAAAGAATTTGGTGGATTCCTACCAGCAAGGCTCTACGAAGGTTTTTTTCGCCGGAGAATGTGCTGGAGAAGGTCATAACATCGCCCAGGCGTTTGCCTCGGGCAAGCAAGCAGCTAAAGCTGTGAAAGAGTTTTTATGCGTGTAAGCATCGAAGATATCGCCAAGCAAAAATTGGAAGGCCGTAAGATTGTGATGTTAACGGCGTATGATTATCCTATGGCCCTGATTTTAGATGAAGCCCAGGTAGATATGATTCTCGTCGGAGATTCTTTGGCCAATGTGGTCTTAGGGCTAGAGTCAACGAAGGAAGTAGGAATGTGCGAAATGCTTCATCATGCCCGTGCTGTTGCCCGGGCCGTGCAAAAGGCAATGGTCGTCGGAGATATGCCTTTTGAATCGTACCAGGTGGACCCTTCTAAAGCTGTTGCCAATGCCCAATTGTTTATGGAGGCTGGTTGCCAGGCTGTTAAGCTAGAATGGTTTGAAGGATGTGTCCAGGTGGCAGCAGCCATTGTTAAGTCAGGCATTCCCGTCGTGGGTCATGTGGGTTTGACCCCCCAAACAGCAGAACAATTAGGAGGCATGAAGGTCCAGGGCAAGGATGCCCTCCGTGCCCGTGAAATTATAGGCAATGCCAAGGCCTTGCAAGATGCCGGATGTTTTAGCATTGTATTAGAGTGTATCCCGCAGGAAGTGGCAGGATTAATTACTCATGGCCTTAAAATACCGACGATCGGCATTGGTGCGGGTGCAGCCTGTGACGGCCAGGTATTAGTCAGTTATGATTTATTAGGATTATTTAGCCGTTACCAGCCTAAATTCACCAAGAAGTATTGTGATCTGCGTCCCATCATTACCGATGCGGTCAAACATTTTAAAGATGATGTAGTTGCTGGCAGTTTTCCAGGCAGTGAACAGAGCTTTAAAATGTCCAAGGAAGAATTAGAGAAGCTTATTTGACCTGCATATTTTGTTGTCAAGAATTGTTATACAATGTTATACTTTAAGTAACTAAAGGAGACAATTATGACGGTACTTAAAGCATTTCGTTTGGAAAAAACCCTGGTTAATCGTTTATCTAAAATAGCCAAAGTGTCCCATCGTTCTGAAAAATATTATGTCCAGGAGGCGTTGCGTCAATATTTGGAAGAATATGATGATGCTCTTATAGCCAAAGATCGTTTCGACAACCCTAAAACCAAATTTTTATCCAGCAAGGAAATGAGGCATCGCCTTGGTTTATAAAGTTGAGTACGCTGAAAATGTCGAGCACGATTTGGCCAAGCTGGATAAATCCTTAAGGCTTAAAATTATCAATAAGATTGAGCGATATTTAGCAAAAGACCCTGAAGGTTTGGGCAAGCCGCTAACGGGTATTTTTAAGGGTTTTTGGAGGTATCGGTTTGATGATTACAGAGTTATTTATCGGATCAGGTATCAAGAAATTATCATTTCTGTATTTCGCATAGCGCACCGCAAAAATGTTTACTCCAAGCCTATTAAATAAAATCCACCCATGAATTTGATTTTACTTTTCCCTTCCGATTTTATTTCCAAAGACCAGGTAGAATTGCGTGACCGGCGTTTAGAACATGCCACCACCATTTTAAAAACCAAGGTGGGTGATCAATTAACCGTAGGCATGGTGGATGGTTTAATGGGGCAGGGCCTTGTTATTTCCATTGATACAAAGGCTTTGAAATTAAAAGTTATTTTAAAAGATAAACCTCCGGTGCCAATAGCTGTAACATTAATCATGCCGCTTGCCCGTCCGCCGGTGTTTAAGCGCATGTTGCTCACAGCGGCATCGTTAGGAATCAAACAAATCCATATCTTAAATTTTAATAAGGTTGAAAAATCTTTGTGGCGTTCTTCTGCTTTGCAAGATGAAGCGGTCCGTGAACAATTGGTATTAGGCTTAGAGCAGGCCAAAGATACGCAAATGCCGACGGTGCATTTCAATCAACGTTTCCGTCCGTTTGTGGAAGATGAGTTGCCAGTCTTGGCCGCTAAGACAGTTAATATAGTGGCGCATCCAGGTGGTCAAGAATGTCCTCGTGGCCTTAAAAAACCAGTAAGCCTGGTGATTGGGCCGGAAGGGGGCATGGTGGATTTTGAAATTGAGGCGCTTAAAAAAATTGGATTTAAAGCTGTGGATTTGGGCCTGCGTATTATGAAGGTTGAGTCAGCTTTGCCGTTTTTAGTCGGCAGGCTTGGTGGATAATTTATAAGTACTTGTTTTGACAATAGTTAACCTATATGGCATACTTTTAGTAGTTTTTACCTAACCTATTAAGGAGAGTCTTCCCCATGAAAACCATCCAACGTTTCTTAACTGTGACGGTAATCTTACCTTTAATATGCATTGGCTTAACCAGTTTAGCCCATGCACAAACGCCTATTCAAATTATGGACTGTGTGGGTTTACAGAATATGAAGAATAATCTGTCGGGTAATTATGTGTTGGCGAATGATATTGATTGTGCAAATAAAAGTTTTTCCCCTATAGGAAATGGCTTAGAATTTCGTGGTACTTTGTCAGGACTGTCTAATGACGGTAAAACTATTTACAAAATAATGAACTTAAGATCCGAAGGATTGTTTAAGACTATTCAAGATGCAATTATTCATGATTTAAAATTAACAAATATGACCACTAATTCTTCTGGTATTTTGGCAGACTATGCCTTTGATTCTAGAATATACAATATTTCTATAGAAGGGACAATTTCAGATGGTGCTGGAGTCGTTAACAATTTTAATAGAGGAGTATTAGAGAATGTTAGTGTTAAGGTTACATCGACAAGGTTTGCTGTTAGTCCGAGTGGGTTAGTAAAATCTAATTCAGGAACCATTCGTAGATGTAGGGCTGACGTCAATTTCTTGGCTAATGGAAATGGATTGGTAAATGATAATCAGGGGATTATTGAAAATAGTTATGCAACAGGTGTAATCAGTAGTGGTGGAAATGGGATGGTTTATAGGAATTATGGTGATGCTTCATACCCTGGAAAGATTATTAATTCTTATTCCAGTGTAAGAATTACAAATATGCCAAACTATTCGTCAGGTCTTGTTTTTACTCAGCAAAACACAGCGTCTGTTGTCAATTCGTTTTGGGACACAACGCTTAACTCTTCCACGAGTGCCGCAGGAACAGGTAAAACCACTGCTGAGTTGAAGCAAAAATCTACTTTCGTTGGTTGGGACTTTGATAATATTTGGAGCATTTTTGATGGAATTGATTATCCGAAGTTTAAGGAGGATTTAGATTCAAAGATTTCTTTATGGAACATTTTTAATGAATTAAGCCGATGGAAGGATGAATTAAAAACTGTTTCTTTACCTCCGGAAATGGCTGCTAAAAGAAGTGCGATTAATTGGGCTGATTTGGATGTGGCGACTAATGTCGTGACCTTTTCATATCCCGGAGGATCCTATACAATAGCAATTAATTGGTCAGATTTAATGGTTTTAAGCCGTCCGGACGATTGGAGTGACCAACCAGTTCCAGTTGCATCAGTGGATTGGGATAATTTGAATTCATTAAGTCGTTCCGGCATTAATTGGGAAGATGTTCATTTCATTAGTAAAATCGGTATTAATTGGCGGAATGTTAACCCATTAGTGCAATTAGGCGTTAACTGGACAGGTTGGCAATTAGCCACTCAGACAGGGATTAATTGGACTGATGTCATGGTTTCCAGTCGGGTAGGAATTAAGTGGAATACGCTAACTATTCAGAAGAAAGCAGGGACTAATTGGAGTGATTGGTCAGTTTTAAGCAAGGTCGGTATTAATTGGACAGATGTGAATTTTATGACAAATGTAGGAACCAATTGGGAAAATATTGGGCCAACCAATGACCATCCAGTATGGAACAATGTATCTCAACTTTCTAAGAAAGCGGTTGATTGGAATCTTGTCAGTCTTTTAAGTAAAATAGACTTTGATTGGACCAATGCCAGCTTGGTTAATAATGCGACCAGGATGGATGCAAACAATCTTGCAGCTCTACGTTCAGTTGTAGCCAAAGAAGCATTGCCGTATGAAACATTTGTATTTACACCATGTCAGGTGAGCAATTGCGGTGGTTTTTCACAAAATCGCGCCAATCTTTCTGGTGGAGGTACGGTCACGGTTTCTCAAGATGGGACGGTCAGGGTGAATGTTGTTTTATATGGTCTGCAGGTTGCCAAGAGATTGGAATTGTTCTTAGGGACATTTGGTCCTTCCACTTTTAATGGCAGTAAAATTGGAGAATTTACAACAGTTCCCATTGTTGAAGAGCTAATGGGCGGATATAAAATGTATTCCAGTGTTTATGAGGGAATTATTTTAACATCAGGTGGGACAGCGTATAAAGTTGCTCCGGGGACATCTGTTAAGTCTCAATTTATTTTAAATGATCCTGGGGTCAGCTCGCAGTTTATTACAAAACCACGTTCGCAATTTACTTTTGCGCCGTGCCACATCACTAACTGCGGAAATTATACGCAAAATTCTGCGACATTATTTATGTCTCTCGGGATGGTGACGGTATTAGATAGTGGACGAGTAAAAATCAAATTGGTAGGGGTTAGGAATAGTACGACAGGGCAACCCGTCGCATCAAAGAAGTTTGATGTGATCCTGGGACAATTTGGTTCTGGTGGGTTTTCAGGATCTGGTATTGGCACAATCACAACAGATGCCCAAGGGAATTATGATGGGGATATTGTGACATCTGCCAATACTCCCTATACGCTGTCACCAGGTTCAGTTGTGACTAAGAATTTTATTTTAAATGATCCTGGCCAAAGGTCAGAATTTGTCTCGACGCCGTAATTATGCTCGAAAGCCGTCAGAACTTTCGTCTCTATAAACATATTGATATGACCTGGTCAATCCCGACTCAGAATATAGAGGGAAAGGGAAAGATCTTTAATATCAGTTTGTCTGGGGTTTTGTTTGAAACAGACAAAGCTTTTAAGCCCGACCATGGCCTGATTGTTCATTTGCATTCCGCTCAGATTCCATCATTGCCTCAAAAAGGAAAACTTGTCAGCCCATATCATTACCATCGATTGGTTAAAGTGGATGGAGGAGAATATTCTTAAACTGGCCGAAGCAACGGATAATAAGATTTTGGTTCGGTATTTAGGAAATGATGGAAAAGACGCCTGATTCGCTTGCTTTTTAAACCGCTTTTGTTAGAATACCTTTTCTGAAATAAAAATCATACACACAAAATTAGGGATAGTCCCCAATTCTTCGGTAGAAAGTTTATCGCATGAACCAGCCGGATTTGATGGAAAAAGTTGTTGCCCTGTGCAAGCGCCGGGGTTTTATTTTTCAATCTTCTGAAATTTATGGTGGTCTAAATGGGGCTTGGGATTACGGCCCATATGGCGCTGAACTTAAGCGCAATTTAAAGAATGCCTGGTGGCAATCCGTTGTCCATTTCAGAGAAGACATGGTGGGTTTGGATTGCTCTATTCTCATGCATCCAAAAACATGGGAAGCTTCCGGCCATGTGGCTAATTTCGTCGATCAAATGGTGGAATGTAAAAAATGTAACAAGCGTTTACGTCCTGACCATTTAGATAATGGGAAATGCCCGCAGTGTAAAAACACCACATTCTCTGATCCTCGCGCGTTTAATTTAATGCTTAAAACATTTTTAGGTGCCATGGAAGATTCTTCTGCGACGGTGTATTTGCGTCCGGAAACTGCCCAGGGTATTTTTGTTAATTTTCCTAACGTGATGGATTCTACCCACCGTAAATTGCCTTTTGGGATTGCCCAAGTTGGTAAATCATTCCGTAATGAAATCACCCCAGGTAATTTTACCTTCCGCACCCGTGAATTCGAACAAATGGAAATTGAATATTTTTGTCGTCCCCAAGATGCTCCGGCAAAGTATGCGGAATGGGTCAAAACCCGTTTTCAATGGTATGTGGATTTAGGGATTAAAAAAGAGAATTTACAATTGCGTGAACATGCCCAGGATGAATTGGCGCATTATGCGGCTGGTTGTACCGATGTGGAATACAAATTCCCGTTTGGTTGGTCTGAGCTCGAGGGGATCGCTAATCGTGGCGATTATGATTTAAAGCAACACGCGCAGTTTTCTGGTCAGGATTTGCAATACCGTGACCCTGTCACAAATGAAAAGTTCTTTCCACATGTGATTGAACCTTCCGGGGGCTGTGACCGCGGGACATTGGCGTTTTTAGTCGATGCCTATCATGAAGAAGTTGTCAATGAAGCGACTAGAGTTGTTATGAAATTCCATCCTAAATTGGCACCCATTAAGGTGGCGGTTTTGCCGTTGCTTAAGAAGAATGACGGGATTGTGGCGTTGGCTAAGAAAATTAAAACTCAGCTTCAAAAAGACATTGTTTGTGTGTATGATGATAGTGCTGCTATAGGAAAGCTATACCGCCGGCAAGACGAAGTCGGTACAGTTTTTTGTGTTACCGTTGACGTGCAATCCCTCGAGGATAATCAGGTAACGGTCCGCCATCGCGATACCATGCAGCAAGAGCGTATCGGGGTTGACCATTTGCATCAATATTTGAAAGAAAAACTATAACGTTGTCATTCCCGCGAAAGCGGGAATCCAGAACAAAATTAATTTTGAAGATGGACCCCCGATTAAAACATTCGGGGGTGACAGAACAGAGGAAAGGTAGTTGGCAATGGCAAACAAGCATGTGTACTCATACGGCGCTGGAAAAGCGGAAGCTCGTGGCGAAGCATTAACTAAGAATGTTTTGGGGGGTAAGGGGATTGGGCTCATGGAAATGACCTCTATCGGTATTTCCGTGCCTGCAGGTTTTACAGTTTCGATCCAAACATGTGAAGAATATTATAAGCTCGGTAAGAAATTGCCTAAAGGTCTCGAGGCTGAAGTTCGCGATGCGGTTATCAAATTAGAAAAAGTAACGGGTAAAAAATTGGGTGATTCCAATGATCCATTGCTCGTTTCTGTGCGTTCCGGGGCTGCCCGTTCCATGCCTGGGATGTTAGAGACCATTTTGAATTTAGGGTTAAACGATAAATCCGTTGAAGGTTTATCTAAGAAAACCGGTAATCCTCGTTTTGCGTATGATTCATATCGCCGGTTTATTCAAATGTATTCCTCGACGGCAATGGGCTTATCCAAACAACCAATGGAAGATATGCTCCATGAAATGAAACATCAATTGGGTGTTTCCAATGACACGGATATTCCTGCCGATAAGCTCAAGGAATTATGTGAACAATTTAAAGCTTTTTATAAGATGAATAAAGGGGATGATTTCCCGCAAGAACCATGGAAGCAATTGTGGGGTGCTATCATGGCGGTGTTTAATTCCTGGGAAGCTGAAAAAGCACAAACCTACCGTCGGGTGGAAAAAATTACCGATTTAAAAGGAACTGCTGTTAACGTCGTGCAAATGGTGTTTGGTAATAAAGGTGAAAATAGCGGGACAGGGGTTTGTTTTACCCGTGACCCAAATACCGGCGAGAATATTTTCTATGGGGATTATTTGATCAATGCCCAAGGTGAAGACGTCGTTGCTGGGATCCGTACCCCATTAAAATTATCCACCTTGCAAGACACCATGCCTAAAGCCTATGACCAATTGTGCGCGGTGCGGGCAATTCTTGAATCCTATTATAAGGAAATGCAGGATTTGGAATTCACCGTCGAAGATGAAAAATTATATATGTTGCAATGCCGCACAGGTAAACGTTCTCCCGCCGGTGCATTCAGTATTGCTTTAGATCATGCCACCAAGCCTTTATTAAGCAAGGCCCAGGCCAATGATCTGGTGAAAAAAGGTTATTTGCCAAAGAAATATGCAGAATTGGCACAAAAACCTGTTATTACAAAAGAACAAGCGATCAACCGTATCAATTGGGAAGATATCGAGCGTTTATTCTACCCGGTCATTGATACATCTAAAATTACTCCAGCCCAATTAAAACAAATCAGATTAGGTGGAGGGATTAATGCGGTTCCAGGTTCTGCTGCAGGTAAGGTTGTTTTTACAGCTGCTGAAGCAGAGCATATGGCTAAAAAAGGCGATAAGGTTATTTTAGTCCGCAAAGAAACCAGCCCTGAAGACGTGGGTGGGATGCATGCGGCAAAAGGGATTTTAACGGCCACCGGTGGTAAAACGTCCCACGCTGCTGTCGTTGCCCGTGGTTGGGGAAAATGCTGTATCGTCGGATGCGAAGCGTTAAATATCAATTATGAAGCAAAATCCATGTCCATCGGCGGAAAAACCATCAAGCAAGGTGAATTCATTACCTTAGATGGTTCTGCAGGTGAAATTTATTCTGGCGATTTGGCATTAAAAGATCCAGAACTTCCAGAAGCCTATTACACAATATTAAAATGGGCAGATAGTTTCCGTACGATCAATGTGCGTACCAATGCCGATACCCCGTATGATGCTCAAAATGCCATCAAGATGGGCGCAGAAGGTATTGGGTTATGCCGTACCGAACATATGTTCTTTGATACTGAAGAACGCCGTTTAGCGATTCAGGAAATGATCGTCGCTGAAACATTAGAAACCCGTAAAACAGCATTGGCAAAGTTATTGCCGTTCCAAACCAATGACTTCTATGGTATTTTCAAGGCGATGAATGGTTACCCTGTCACTATTCGTTTAATCGACCCGCCATTGCATGAATTCACACCAAAAGATCATGCCGGTATTGAGAAATTAAGCAAGATCACTGGCCTTAGCCCTGATAAAATCAAACATCGTTGCGAACAATTGCATGAAAGCAATCCGATGTTAGGTCACCGTGGTTGCCGTTTGTGTATTACCTATCCTGAAATTTTGGATATGCAAGTAACAGCGATTATTGCTGCTGCAATCAAGTGCCGCAAAGAAGGAATTAAGGTTTTACCAGAAATCATGATTCCTTTGACGATGGACAAGAAAGAATTTAAAATCCTGGAAGTGCAGACCCGTGCAACTGCTGAACGATTAATCAAGCAAGCTGGGGTTAAATTGCCGTACTTAGTCGGTACGATGATTGAAATTCCTCGCGCAGCATTGTTGGCGGATCAGATTGCAGAATCAGCTGAGTTCTTTAGTTTTGGGACCAATGATTTAACCCAGATGACCTTAGGTTTATCCCGCGACGATGCTGGCCGTTTCTTGCCAACCTATGTAGCGACGGAAAAAGACGGCGGAAAAGGTATCTTTAAAGAAGATCCTTTCCAAAGCTTGGACCAAGATGGTGTAGGGATGCTTGTCAAATTAGGGATTGAACGTGGCCGTATGACTCGTCCGAATATCAAAATTGGTATTTGTGGGGA
>CAZHGK010000047.1:0-14039 GCA_964532095.1 uncultured Planctomycetales bacterium
GGTCGCCATCGATGGTTGGCAGCAATCAAAATCGTTGTCCCAATGGATTAAGACAGCGGCACGGTTAATGGCCATTCCTATCCTTTGCGCGGTGGGAATCTGGTCCTTGATCTACGGACCGTTTTTGCTTAAGCCGCAGTTTTGGCATAATGTGTTTGAATTTTCTTCGTTATTTTTAAATGGATGGGGAGCGATGCCTGTGACCGAAGGGCTTAAGGAGAAACAGTTCTTTGCCTTTATCATGGGTTTTGTCATCGTCGGGCTTTATGTTTTTACACTGCTGTGGGCCCTGGGGCTGGTAATTATTAGAAAAGCGCAGGCTAAGGAAATTTTTGTTGGTGTATTAGCTGTATACGGATTGGGATTCTACCACTATTTCATCCATCGCTCGGGCGTGACCAGTTACGACGTGGTGATTATTCCGGGCATAATTATTGCCCTGTATTGGATCGGTAAATTATTAGCCCAGCAAGAGATGGCCCAGGCCCGCGTGCTCAAGGTCTTGTTTGTGTTCTTGACCATGGCGACTCTTACGACAAATTATTTTTTTACCTATTATCCAAACATTTTAAATATCGGACAAACAAACTGGCAAATAGAAAAAGATTTCTATGGTGCTAATTTTGATTTTTCCGACGATGCCCAGTTGATTTCTGCCTTGGTGCCCAAGGATAAGCCCGCGGCCCTTTTAAGCAGCTTTGAAACAAAAATCCTGATGGCTGCGAAACGACCGCCGTTTTTTTATTATTCACCGCTTTTGGAATCATCGCTGATGAATCAGCCGGGGCTACGCCATGCCTATCTTCATACACAGGAGCGTTTAAAACGCACCCTGAATTCTATGGATGAGCGTAAACCCGAGTATGTATTTATTGAAACAAAGATTTTAAATGCAGACCTTTCCCAAGAAACCGGAATTAAGGCCATTGTGGACCATGTGAAGCAAGGATATAAGGAATTCCGTCGAGGGAAATATTTAACCGCTTTTAAACGTGTATGAAAACAGCCAAATTCTTAATAGGTATTTTTGCGCTTACAGCCATTGTGTTGGCAATATTTTATCCGGATGAAATCATTCACGGCCGGACGAGTTTTATGTTTGCCCATGATCCTGAGATGGCCATTGAAAACACCTATCGCCTGGTGTCTTTCTTTGTTCAAGGAGGCATTCAGCTTTATAACCGTTTCGATGGCATGAATGATGCTTATAGTCATTTATGTTTTGGGTTGTATACATTGTCGAATATTGTTGTTGCAGCGCTATATGTTTTATTTGCCCCATTCGCAGATTGTTCGGCGCAATTTTTTTATAAATTCTTTTCCACTTCATTCTTGCTGGTCAATGCATTAATCCGTTTGTTGGGCATGTTTTTACTGTTGCGCAAGTTTATCTCCAATCGATGGGTGCTGGGAGTAAGTTTAATTTATTTAAACACCATTTGTGCCACCCCGTTTATGAATGAAACATTACTGACAAATACCTTATATAGTTTTTGGCCTTTGGCAGCGTATTGTATTGTATGTTTTTTTGAACGATTTGAATTTAATTACGCCCTTAAAGTTTTGGCAGTGCTTACGTTATGTATTTCCAATAGCGCTTTGATGGCATTAGGATATTTTTATCAAACCATTCATTTCTTATTCGTTGGATGCCTGACAGTTGTGGCGTGCCAGTTTAAGCAGGCCACTGTTAAGCAGGGCCTATCTGGAATTCGCGGATGGTTTACGCCTAAGAAGATTATTCGAGGATTGATGACTGTCGTCGTGTGCCTGGGATTGATAGCACCGAGTCTAATATGGTACAGCCGTTTGCAAAAAGATTTCTATGTGGCTAATTCAGGACTCCAAAAAACAGAGGGCAGGATTAAGAATGCGCGGGGGGCAGAAGGATATTTTAACTATAAACAACGCTCGTATGCATATCCTAAAGATTTCTTATTAAGGGCATTTAATTATAAGCAAAACCGCTTGGGAGAATCCTGGGCATTTTTAGGGGTTGGGATATTTTTCTTAACATGGCTTGGTCTTATTTTATCGACGTCCGTGTGGCGTTGGGCCCTGGCCATAGCGGTTGGCCTGCTCGTCATGGTCAATCAACCTTCCCAGGCAACATCGATCTGGTCCTTGCCGCATTGGTTAAATGTGTTAACCAATCCTTTTTCATACTTGCTGAGAAGTTTTCACATGGCATCCTTATTATTGCCCATGATGGTTTTGCCTTTAGCCGCGTTAGGTTTAGAGCGATGCCTGGCTTGGATTAAGCAGCCCCAGGACATCCCTGTCATCCGCAAATGGCTGGCGTTTGGGGTGATTAGCACGTGGGGGATTATTTTATATCTGGTTTTACCCGTCGAGATAAAGAATTACGCGGCAGCTGGGTCAGGGATAGTACTTGCCTTTATGGGAGTTGTGGCCTGTGGCCACTCATCAGTACGGCCATGGCTGGCAGGGTTATTTTTACTGCTGCTGCCTGTGATGGACAGCTGGGCATTGAATCAATATGTGCATCCTGTGGACCGTTATTCGCTACGGGCTATTGAACCACGTGTTTATCAAGGCCTTGTTGCTCAATATCCCGTCGTGGTCGAATATCAGAACCCAAGGATGTATCCGTTTCGTTATTATAATGGGGCTCAACAGCGGCAAATAGACCCGCCCATTTACAATTATCAAAATAGTGAAGGTTCGTATTACCGTTACAATCCTTTGTTGGAGCGTTATGCCAGGCCTAATGATTTATACGAGCCGCGCGCCGAAGTTTATAAAAACTTGCCAGATGATAGGGCAGCCCAAGAATATCTTAGACAGCACCGACGGGTGGTGTATACCACGAGCGCTCCGTTGGATTTGGCTATCACAGATTTTGATCTCGCCTTAGATACAGCAGTATGTCATCCGCGTGCAGCATTTAAAGAATGCCGCATGGCCTTGCCCAAGGCGTATCCGAGCTATATGGCCACCAGCGTATTTACAGATGATTTTTGGCTAACACGCTTAATCGTCGACGGTAATTTCTTAAGACCTGCCCAGGGGTATATTCACGAAGCAGGGATGTTTGATGTGGGCAATATCAAGGAAGGGTATTTGGTGTTTTCTCTGCCCCTGGAGATGAAGCCAAAAGAAATGCGTCTAAGCGTTTATTTGCCTAAAGATATCAAAGAGATTTGGAAGAATACCGACGATACCTTGGGATTGACATTATCTGTGGCACAGGATGGATGGTTGATTGCGCATTATCCGTTTGATCCAAAATGGGAATTATGGGTAGATGGCAAGAAAACCCCACTGTCTTTGACGAATGGATATTTTTTAGGTGCGCCCATGACTGCTGGCGAGCATAAGGTGTTATTGAGGTATTGGCCAGGTAGTCCTTTAAGAATATGGATCGCCTGTTCGATGCTTTTGACCGTCGGTATTTTTATCATGCTGGTCTCATTTGGGCTTAAGAAAGAGGCATTAGATTAATGGGTAAACGAGAAAAAAATTTAGCAGTCCTGGCCCTTTTAAGTATTGCCCAAGCCATCCAGGCAAGTGCTGTTGTGGCATTGGTATTAGGAAATATTCCCAAAACATCCCCATTAACTAAAACGGTTTTACCTGAATGGCAAGCATTGCTAAGGCCTGAGTGGGAAGTTTTGGAATATCGCCTTTTTGTTTTGGTGGCCATGGCCTGTATGTTTGGATGGGTTTATTTAAAACGTAAGGAATTAGAAGATGGCAATTTATATGCCCAGATAAAATCTTATTTGTTCGTCGAGATTATTCTTGCAGCGCTATTTTTATGCGCAGGTTTTCAAATGTCGGTCTATCCGTTTCGTGCAGACCTAGCCCACGCTGGGATTATTGCTTTAACTGTTGTGGCGCTAATCGTTAAGATATTCTGGAAAGCTTTAAAAGAGTGGGGCGCTGCCTGGAGGCAATTGGTTAAGGAAATGGTTTTGCATCCGTCGTGGCCAGGGGTATCGATCTGTTTATCCATGGCATTGATCGCAGCAATTATTTATATCCCTAATCCTCAGGCTGTTGTGGCCCGTTTCTTTTTTGGGGAACAATACCATCACAACGACAGTTTTGTCATGGGCCCTGCTTTTGCGCATACGGTTGGAATTGTCCCTGATGTAGATGTGATTAGCCAATACGGCATTGGCTTTCCTATTTTGATTGCCGAGGCAAGCAAGATTTTTGGCGGGTTTAGTTATGTCAATGTCCTTAACGTTTTTATCTGGGGGACATTGATCTACTATCTTTTATGGTTTTTCCTCCTAAGGGCCTGGTGGCAAAGCAGCGTATGGGCGCTCGTCGCTATTTTATGGGGCATCAAGTGGCAAATGTTCCATGAAGGGGCATATCCTTTGGTATTTACCTATGGCAGCATGACGGTGATGCGCTATTTGTATGATGTTTTGTATTTTGGCTGTCTTTACATGTTCCTGTGGCGTGCCAATACCAGGTATTTATTTCTGGCAGCGGCCTGTTGTGGCTTCGGTGTTTTTTATTTAACATCGGAAGGGATTTATGCCAGTGCTTCATTTATGGTTTTCTTAGTTGTTATGGCTATTTTGATTAATCGCAAGTATGTGCCTGAAGTATTTAAGATCTCTAAAAAACAGTGGGCCGTGGCCATTGCCATTATTCCGACGGTATTTGCGCTGTGTTTATATGGGGCAGTGGGGCCACATATGTTCACTAAGGATTTCTGGATGAAGGCGGGGGAATTTATTGGTTATTTCACCGGCGGGTTTGGGCTGGCCCCATTAACACAAAATTTTGAGCAACGGGAATTCTGGCGAGGATTTACCGGATTTATAATCCCTATTGGGTATTTGTTTTCGTTATTAATGGCCATTGGTTTTCTGGTGTTTAAGCGGTTGGATTATAAATCCATGGCGTTCATCGTCGTCTTATCGGTCTATGGCCTGGGCACATACCATTATTATATTGCCAGATCGACGGGAACTTCGTATGCCGTGGTCTGCCTGCCTCTGGTTTTTAGCGCAGTATTCTGGCTTAAGGCATTATGCGAACAAAAGAAATTCCAGGCTGCAGCAATCGGGATGTTGCTTGCGGCCTGCTTTGCTTTAGGAACGAATCATCTGTTTATCAGTTATCCTAATATATTTAACTGGTCACACAATCCTATGGTTGATTTAAAGGTGGCCCAGCCCTTGCCAGCAGGGGGGCCGTATTTTAATCATTTGTTTAGGGATACAACGGATGATATGCGTGTGGGTAAAAATTCCTTGGGCAATACCGATGAGCAATTGTGGGCAGAGAATAATTTTGCCAGTGACGATCAATTAGTTGAATATTACCGTCAGGCATCCAATTTCAGCCAGGATGTAGATTTAATAACACAGTTAACAAATCCGCTTGATCGTGTGCCTTTAATGAGCAGCTTTGAGATTACCATGTTAATGCAGGCGAATCGTCAGCCTTATTTTTATTATTTTCCGCTGGTGATTTCTCGTCCTATGAACATGCGTACCTTTGCGGCAATCAGTATTTATACCAAGGACCAATTAAAAGCCACCATTGATCAACTAGAAGAAGATAAGCCGCTCTATATTTTTATTGAGCGGGTGTTTTTATCCGACGCTGTGCCAAAGGCATATTTTTTCCGTTATCCGACGACCATGCTATTGCTTGAGTATGTGCGCCAGCACTATGCTCCGTATAAAGAGGGGCAATATTTGACGGCGATGAAAAGGATTGCGTTATGATCTACGCCATTGTGATGGCTGTTGTGGTGCTATTTTATCCTCATCATTTTATTTTTGGGGATGTGCGCTTTTTGGGAAATCATGACACGGAAATCCCTTTTCAAAATACCTTTGCCCTAGTTTCACAGTTTCTTAACGGAGGCATTCAGTTATTTGACCGTTTTGATCAAATCAATTATGCGTACGCACATTTAACAACGGGGTTTTACACCATAATCAATGTGGTGGTGGCCTTTTTATATACGCTATGTTCTTCGTTTTTTGCTTTTCCAGGGGAGGCCTTTCATCATTTTTATTCCGTTGTGTTTTATGCCCTGACCATTGCCCTGCGTTGCGTGGGGGGATATTTATTGTTGCGCCGATGGACAGATAACTGGTGGGTCATCATGGCATCCCTGGTGTGTTTTAATACATTGTTATCCAGCCAGATGATGAATAACGGGATCTTTACGAATAATCTTTACAGCTATTTGCCGTTACTTTTGTATTTCCTGTTAAGGTTTTTCGAGTTTTACAAGCTCAATGATTTCTTGGCATTTTTACTGGTCATGACCATCGCCGTTGCCAATTCGCCCTTGTTTGCCCTGGGGTATTTTTATCCTGTGGTGCATGGTTTTATTTTGGCAGCTGTTGTGGCAGCTCTTATCCGTTGGATTCTCCGTCGAGAACGAATTTATCCAAAAATGATAACCAAGGCCCATATTTTTAGGATCGGCCTATGCGTGACTGTCTGTGTGGGAATTATCCTGCCCAATATTTTGTGGCTTAAATCCCTCAATGAGGATTTTTATGTGGCAGGTTCTGGGCTGGGGGAAACCCAGGGACGGATCGGCAATGCGTTTCATATTGATCGTTATTTTCAAGTGGCAGGCAAGTCATTTGCGAATCCCTTGGATTGGCCTTTTGAAAGCATCGATTATACCCATACGGTATGGCCAAGCGCATGGATGTTTCTAGGTTGTGGTGTTTTAATTATCTGTTTATTCGGTTTGATCTTGGTGAGGGATTACCGCAAGTTTATATTTCTTGCTGCGATTGCCTGGGTCATTTTATTGAATATTCCACCTTATCCGGGAAACGTGACAGGGTTTTTAGACTGGCATAATTCTTTAAAACCAGACCAGATATTTATTTATCTGCTGATGTTTTTGTCTGGAATTGTGCATTGGCTTAATGTGTTGACTAATCCATTTAGTTTTCTCATGCGCTCTTTTCATATGTCGACGCTGTTGATGCCATTTCTATTTTTGCCGCTTTTTGCGCTGGGGCTTTTAGGAATTCTACAGAGCATTAAAGACAATCGACCTATTAGCATCCAGCGCAAGTCCATTCTTTTGGCAGTTATTATTCTAGCTGCGTGTGTTGTGGGTGGCCTTGCAGATAACGCTGTTAAAGCATATGCAGAGACACAATTGGTTTTAGCATTTGTCCTGGGAGTTTTAATTTGCCGGCCATGGCCAGGGCGGTTTAAGTGGGCCGTTGCTGTTTTAATCATCATGGCCGCACTGGACCTGGTTGCTTTTCATACCTACATTAACAATAATAATGATCCATCAGAACGAATTCGGCCGCGCGTGTATGAAGGCTTGCCAAACGTTTCCAAGGTAATTCTAGATTATCAAAATCCGCACATCCTGCCGTGGCGAGAATATTTATGGACAGCGTCGGGACGATTTAGTCCGGCGTTATTTACATACCAAAACACTTACGGTTTCTTTTATCACTACATGCCCCTGGAACGTTTCTTAACAGAGCCTGACTTGTACCAGCCGCTGCCCAAGATTTACCAAGGCTTGTATGCCGACGTTCAGGTTCGCAGTTTAATCAATAGCGACGAACGCTTTGTGTCATTCTGGCATGTGGATGTCAATGGGCAAAAAGAGGACTGGTCTGCCTTTATTTTGCCACCAGCCCAGGTGCGGACCTTTCCATTGCTTTGGGCTAAGGCAAAAAAGCAGGCGCACGAACAAGGAATTATTTATCAATGGGCCTTACCGGATGATTTTCCTGTGCATTTTGCCAGTGCGGTGTTTACCCAGGATCGGTTAAGCGTTGCCATCAGTATCGACGGGAAAATGTTAGAACCTGCCCAGGGAGCATTGGTTAATGCGGGAACATTTGATATTAATAACCGGGCAAATCGCAGCTTAAGCATTTTAATGCCTGGGGATTTTAAACCATCCAGAGAAATTATTGATGTGCAAATCAAATTGCCCCAGGGGATGAGGGCCATTACGGATAATCGTTTAGACAGGATTGGGTTTAATTATCAGGCGCCTGGTGATGGATGGATGGTGGTGCGCTATCCTTATGATGCCAAGTGGCAGTTGACAGTCGACGGGAAAAGGGCAAGCATTATCCCAGTTCAGAAATATTTTATAGGCTTTCCTTTATCCGCAGGAGAGCATAAGATCGTGCTTGAATATTGGCCGTCATCTCCATTGCGATGGCTGATTGCCTTATCACTGATTCTTACTGTGCTGGGCTTGTTATATGTCGTTAAACTAGGATTTCGTCAAATTCGATGAACCGAAAACAAATCAACTCTTGGTTTTTAGCTATTGCTGTCCTGGTCATCAGCAGTCCGTCGTTGATATTCATGGCATGGATTGCTTCTGGTTTGCCGCAAACGTATACGACGGAAGTTTCTGATTTTATCCTGCGCGGCCGTCCCAATTTTCCACTGGAATATGATCTGCCCATCTACCGTATTTTTATCATCATCAACATTTTGCTCATTCCTGTGGCGTGGATGTTGGGGCCGTTATTGATGAGGGCTTTTGAAATCGCCCGTTTAAATATAAGAAAGGTTTTTCCATACCTGCGTTTTGTGCTGGCTGCCATTGCAGCCGTAATTATTTTTAAATATTCCCTTTTTAATTGGCATCTGCTGCAATTAGGCCCTCAAATTGTTTTTTCTGCACAACTTGAGCAATTGCCATATTTTTGGCCGCTGCGCTATGGGGCAGTGTTGAGCTTTACCTTTAGTTTTATTATTCCTGTCATATATATGATGGGATTGTTAGGGGCGATCGAGAATATTAAGAATCATCGTCGAGAAATTGTCTGGGCGCTTTTAAATGCCGCGGGCTTATTCATATTTTTAATCTATGTGCGCTATCCTGTAGTCAATGGGTACCTGCCATTAACCTGGCCTGCCGTGATTGTTGGGGCACGATTTTTAAATCAGGCCTTGTTCCTTAAGAAATTGCCAAGCTTAGAAACGATGGTCACGAGCCTTGTGAGCGTCTGCTGCGGGATTGAGGCTTCGCTTTTGTATATCTGGAGACAGGAAACATTTCATCCATCATTATCTTCTATTTCCCAGTTTTCTTTAACCGTGTATGCGTTATTTATTGCGGCATCATTGATTGCTTATAGCCTAATAGTTGTGTTTAACAAACGATTAAAGAATGATGTTGAGTGGTTAGCCAGTTTTGCAGCAGGACAAATATTTCTAATAAGCTTAGCTGCCATGGCATTATTTAAACTGATTATTTACGACTATCGGGGAGAGTTGGCGCGCTTTTGGTTTTCAGTGCTTGGCCTTGTCATGCTGGCCCAACCGGTGGTGTGGCACTGGTGCTTGAAGATCAATAGAAAAATACCTGTGTTGCAGCAACGATTAAATCATCTGCTGGGGCAGTGGTGGCCAGACATTGGGGTGTTAATCATCATTGCTGCGGTTGTTTATATTCCTGATCCTGAAGCTGTTATCGCCCATATATTTTTTGGCGAGCATTTGCACCACATGGATAGTTTTGCTATGGCCCCGTCGTGGATTCTCTCGAATGGAGGAATCCTGGATGTGGATGCGCGTTCCCAATATGGCATAGGTTCGGTGGTTGTGATCAATGCCCTCATGAATATCCAGGGAGGGATTTCCTATGCCCATTGCATGGCAGCCTTGATTGTTCTATGCACGATTTATTTTATGGTGTTGTATGTATTTCTTAGGCGCTGGCTCCCTAGCCGTTTACTGGCCATGGCTGCCTGGTGCATGATTTTTAAAGCACACATTGCTTTTGAACTTGCCTTCCCGCTGGTATTTACCTATCCACAATCGACGGTAGTCCGTCAAGGCGTTGATATTCTGTGGATGATGTCCATGTTGACTTTTTTAAATGGGGGCAAGGGGCGATGGTTGGTTATTGCCAGCATGATCGCAGGCTTGGCGTTATGGTATGTCCCGTCCGTCGGATTTTATTTGATTATTGTTAATGGGGTCATTGCCCTAATGGCAGGATTACGTCAGGAAAGCTGGCGAGCGAAAATCATATCAAGTCTTGGCCCGTCATTGATTGCGGTGATTTCTGCGGTCATATTTTTAGTGTTAACCTGCGGGATGTGGTTTTTCCGTCCTGAATTCTGGCATAATATTATCGAGTTCTTGCATATCGTGTTGGTCATTTCCACGTCTCCCTTATCAGAAACTATCAAGAACCTTCCTTGGGATGTAATGGTTTTTGGTAGCATGGTCATAGTGTTTGTACTTACCATTGTAAAAGTGGGACTGGATTATTTATCAGGCAAGGACGATCGACGGGACTGGCTGGCTCTGGGCTTAAGCGTTTATGGCCTGGGGCTATTGGAACATTATGTTACCTTAAGTGCTGGAAATAATTATTACAGTAAATCCATGCCTTTTTTTGCCGTGTTATTTTACTGGATATCCAAGGCCATTGGGATGATGTCCCGACAGTGGCAGCGACGGACTGTGCTCACAATTCTAGCAGCGGCATTGATTGCCATGGTAACAAACCATAGTTTCATGGCCTATCCGGGAATGCTTAATCTGTCGGCCAATCCTTTATTAGACCAGAAGGTGGCGCGGCCTTTGCCTGATGGAAGGCCCTATTTCTTTCATAAGCACCGGTATTTACCGCCGGAAACTCGCTTTGCTTATAATTCATTAGGCCAGGCAGACGATGGTTTTGTTACGGAATTTGATTTTAAGACCCAGCGGGAGCTGGTGGATTATTTTCGCCATGAAACTAATTTTGCCAAGGACGCCGCATTGATTGATCGTTTAACAGCGCCGGATGATCATGTGCCCCTAATTAGCAGCTTTGAGGTGATGATGTTAATGCAGGCCAAGCGAAAACCGTTTTTTTATATCTTTCCATTTTTAGATAACCGGCCGATGCGCATCCGTTCTTTTGGCGTTGATTTATTGCACACCTGGGGCCAAATCCGTGATATTATCGCCAGGTTTGAGGCGCAGAAACCACCTGTTGTTTTTATTGAAAAAATCATGCTGGCTAATGAAGGAAGCCCTTGGTATGAAGAAAATGCGCCAGGTCTGATGGAAGTTTTGCGTTATGTGAAAACACATTATCAGCCCCAAGAACAAGGGGAATATTTAGTTGCCATGCATCGTAAGAAATAAGCTATGCCTAATATTAATATTCTTTTAACGATATTTGCGATGGTCGAAGCGATTCAAGTTTTAATCGTCGCTGCTTTTATTTATAGTTTTATTCCCATTCATTGGGCCCAACCGATTCCTAAAGGCCTTGAGCCTGAGCGTGAGAGTTTTCTTTATTTTATTTTTATTGCTGCTGCCATTGGCATTGTCTGTGCAAGTTTAAAATGGATTAAGCCGCGCCTAGAGCAATCTCAATTCCGTCGGGCATTTATTTATTTCTTATGTCTAGAAGGATGGTGGATATTTTGGGAATTGTTCTCGTTTTTTAAATGGATCACGTATAAATATCCTTTTTACAATATCCTGCCGTATGAAGATGGCAGTTGGGTGTTGCCGTTTTTTGATGTGGTATTAGCAGGCTGGTTGCTGTCTAAGATTTTCTGGCCAGAATGTTTGCGCTTTGCCAAGAAGTTTGGTGCGTATGTTTTGCCACGCAGCTATCATGTATTTGTCGATATAGCTGTCAGCGCGTTTATTATTCTAAGCCTTTGCCTCATTCGTATTCAGGATGCCCTGGCACTGAATTTTGTTTGGGACCAGATGAACCGTTTGGACCAATGGAGCAATGCCGTGCATATGGGCTATGGCCAGGTGATTGTGCTGTTCATCGCAATGGCCTGCTGTTTGATGATCGGGTTTTATCTATTTTTACGTCGGTGGCTTAAGAGTATTGCCATAGCCGTGTTTGCTACGTTAGTCGTGATGAACATGCAGTTATTCCATTCAGGTCTTGCCCCAATGTGGCTGATCCCACCATCTTGGCAGGCAGATTTGTATGTTTTGGGTTTCGATAATTGGCCAATGTTTAAAGCCTTGCAGGTAAGGCAATTCTTTCCCTTTTTCATGGGGTATTTAGTTCCCATATGTTTTGTGTTAACGGTGCTTTTAAATATTCCGCACTGGTCCCAAAGTCGAGACCGTCGCATCGCCAGCAGCATTGCCATCGCTGGGTTGGGGATATTTGTTTTCTACATTTTCCGTCCTGCCATAGGAGCCTATGGCATGGTGGCCATGCCGTTGCTTGCAGTATTAAGTTTTTGGATTAAGGAACTAGCGCAAGTTTTTGCTCCGTCGGTGCACAGGATTATATTGATCGCTTTAGTGATCATTGCAGCTGTGATGTTAATGACCAATCGTTTGTTTGTGGTTTATCCCAATGCCTTTCATGCCTTTAATGACCGTTTTGCCAATGAACGAAAATTTTATGAAGCAGTGTTTCAATTTAAACCAGATGCTTCGTTAATCGAACAATTAACCCGGCCGCAGGAACGGGTGGCCTTGTTAAGCAGTTTTGAAATGGAAATATTAAACGAAGCGCATCGTCAACCGCTCTTGCCCCATGCGCCGATTATGACCTCTGTTTTACCGATGAATCCCAATGTTGCTGGTTTGAAATTAAAATTAAGGCAACAGGCCCTGGATGTATTTAATGCCATTGAAGGGGATAAGCCGTCGATTATTTTTATGGAGAAGAAAATTTGGGGTTTAACCCAATTTTCACCAGACACAGGCTTTGGCATTGTGCTTAATAAAATTCATGAGCTGTATGTGCCAATGCAAGAGGGGCAGTTTTTAATTGCCTTAAAGAGGAAAGAATAAATATGCCGGTGTTGGTGCTTGCGATAACAATTTGTTTAGAAAGCGTGCAATGGTTGATCGTTTTATCCATCATTTCCAATTATATTCCCGTCGATAGCAGGTATATTATGGCCTTGGCGTTTGAACGTAATAAAGCGTCCTTTCATCTGACCCGCCAAATCTTGCTGTACCGTATCTTTGTCATGACCAATATTGTGTGCGCAGCTTTATTTTTAAGGTTTTGGCGCCAGAAGCTTGAAGATAAGAATTTTTATTTAGGATTAAAGCAATATGCACTGGTGCAGTTGATTTTAATTCTTATCCAATCATTTGGGGTATTTAAAATTGTCACCTTGGATGCCAGGTGGGCGTGGGGTGTTTTATATGCCGGGGTAGTTGCGGCCATGCTTTCGAGGATTTTTTGGCCAGAGCTGCGCCGAGGAATGAGCCAATTGTCGCTTGTGCTTCTCGGTCATATTTTATCTGCCTTGTTGGCGATCTTCTTGGGCGTTAAATGGCTATGTTTTTATGTGCAGGTGCCGTTATTGTATTGGTTTGTTCCTGTTATTTTTTTCTTATTGTTGATGCATATTAAAACGCTGCAGTGGATGTTTTTTGCCGTGGCCTGTGTATTGTCCGGTGTTGTGGCAGCGTATCATCTGGATATTGGTTTGGCTTTGATGATGGCGGTCACAGTTTATGCAGCGGCGATCTATTGGGAAGCACCATGGTTAGGAATAAAGACAGGGCAATTTTGGTCGGTGCCCCTTAAAGGGTGGATTACGGTGGCATGGGTGATGACCTTGGCGGGTATTATATTAGGGAAGAGCGGGGGATTGTTTAAGTCAGAGAATTTGCCGATTTATGCGCCATTAAGTGGCCGGCATTTCTTTAGTTTTATCGTCGGGTTAATTGTGCCGTTGGTGTATTTATTGACTGCTGCCATCATTGGGGCGTTATTAGTGTTGCGGCAGGTTACGGTGAGGTATTGGGTGATGTTTGTTATTTGCATTTATGGTTTGTTAGCATATAGCGCATATGTCTGGCAGCCGCAGGTCCAAGTGTATTACAGTATCTCCTTGCCGTTAATTATCGTCATTTGTTTTTGGGTTCATAAATTGTATCAATATGTTCTTAAGATGAAGCATTAAATATTTTGGCATTCTTTCGTTCTTTGCATATAAACATTGTCCGGAATTGCTTCGCTGTTCATTGACATTAAATTGTTTTGGCATTTGCGTAGCCAGACTAGCAAACTCTGTCGAGTCATCATCCGTGATGCTCGCTTAGCGACAGTTGGGGTGCCATATTAA
>CAZHGK010000048.1:0-13819 GCA_964532095.1 uncultured Planctomycetales bacterium
TAAAGTGAAAGGACTGCAGCCAACCAGGGGACATAGCGAAGCTTTGTCCCCAAGCACGCTGCCAAGCGACTCAGGGTTGAAACTGAAAGCATCCCAGGTAAACCACATCAACGACGTTGAGGCTATCTACCAACAATACCTCCAAGCCTTCAAAAAAGGCGTATATAACTATATCAAGGAAGAGCAAGACTCAACAACCCAACAGATAGTCCCACGCAAATATTTCTCCGGCGGTTTTAATTTATCCGTGAATATTCAAACGCAGCAGATGACCAGTTTTGCCATGGCGAGTTTGTTTAAGGGAGTTATCGGAAGATTGCGCATTGCTATCGCTGAAATAAAATCTTATCAACATCCTCCGCCACCAGTCGTTGCTGCTCCTAAACAGTTGGTTTATGCAACATTTGGAGAAGTAAAAAAGATTATTGAAGATGTATTGGAGCAAGAAAAGCAAGGTCATGCGGTGTATCTAAAAAGATTTGTGCAAGGCATTAAAGAAAGTTTCCCAACACAAGACCCGCAGTTTTTACCTGAATGGTCTGAGGAAGGAATAAAGAATGCAAAGGACAAAACTAAAGCTGTCATGCTTGGCAAGCTTGTCAAATCGAAGGATGGGCGAGGTCGGGATATTTTTTGGATCTTAAAAGATAAGCGGCATAATAAATTAAAACGGACCAATTCTGAAAAATATGAGATCTTGGCAGATGTGCTTAATAAGGAGACAGGTTCTAATTCTGCGGCAATTAGGCTTTTGACGCAGTCGGAATTTGAGTCTTTAAATTTAAAAGGCACCAGCAGTGATTATTATCTTGTGCAAGTAGTTGACAGTAATCATTGGTACGAGGAATTATCAAAGAAAGATTGGGATTTAGCATACACATATTTATTTGTTATGGGCTTGTGGCTTCGCAAGATCGATCCATTTATTGGAAATGTAGGTTTTATTAACGGAGTGCCGGTTGGTTTTGATAATGAAACGATATTATATTTTCAACGTGAAGAATATTTGCTTAACCTCGTGATAAACCATGTTTTTTATACCTCCAGGGATATCAAGTCCCTTGATCCGAAAATATCTGAAGAGTTAAACAGAATTCACGCAAGAATCAAAGATAGAAGTTATGGGAATTTGGAGGAAGTTGGGCAGAAGGTACGCCACTATGGTTTAGGGAAAGGATTAATCGCTGCAGAAGGATTGACCAGGGAAGGAATTACTCAAGCGATTAAGAAAATAAAGCAAATTGCAAATATTGAAGAACTTGTGCAAAAGATTGGCCTTAATGGGGGTGTTGTTGGCGAGCTGAAATATAATCAGAGTAACCTTGGCCGCTCTGCGGATGAGTATTGGAAATTGCTGACGGGTGAAGAGGGTGGTTTTTTCCAATTAGATCAACCCAGCGCAGCGATGAATGTTCAATTAGTTGAACAGAGAAGAACTTTGTTTAAAACAGCCCTTAAATCTTTAATTGACTCTTTATCAGATGATAATGTGTTGCGCCAAGAGAAATATTTAGAAATGCCTGCTATCAAAGAATTGTTTAAGGTTCTTTCTCCGGAAACAAGGGTTATGTTTGCTGAAAACATTGGGGAATTAGACGGTAGTTTAGAAGGAGTGGAGAATGCGAGGGAGTATGTTTTAGATCCGCATATTTTTAACGCAGTTCGTGTGTTTTTAGTTTTAGGATTATTTTTCTGGGAGAATTTAGCGGCAGATGGCAATGAAGAATTGGGAAAATTATTTGGTTCTAAAGATATGACTGATGAGCTGCAAAAGTTCTTAGATGCATGGAATAAAAGAAATCCAGGAATTGCGCCTCATCTTGATATTCCCTTATTGCTGCATTTAGTGCTTTGTAACTATACCAAGCAACACGATCAATTAAAGAAATTATCTATAGCGTACAACAACATTCAAGACAAAGAAATTGTTGATAAAATGAAAGCGTTAGATGCGATCATGATGTCTTTTCATATGAACCAGCTGTTTACTCCTGAGAAACTTGATTCTCCAGATGTGTTTTATTTGAAACATCAGATTGTTTATCTGACGGGTCGCTTAAAAAAGGATGTTTCTCCTTTGATGCGCGAAAGATTATCCAGGGCTTTATTTAGTATTTTGATGGTCTTTGCTAAAAGAGAAGAAGAATTTTCTCCTTTAATGGATCGTGATTCAGATTTAATTGAGATTTTCTCAGCTCTTAAGAATTTCGGTCTTAAGAATATTAATGGGATTATTGATGAATTTGGCAAAGAAGATATGCGGGTTTTGTTTCCATTATCATTACAGGCTTTTAGATTTAACATTATATTTTGGAATTTTAAAACTATTCCAGACGTTAGACCTACGGATATGATTCTAGATTTTACTGCTGATCAAACGCAGAATATGTTGGCTGATGAAGCGGGAAGTATTGCAAAGAATAATTTCTTTAGGAAAAGCACAGGAAATGAAGAAATTGCTATCCGTAAAGCCAGGAATTTTTATGCGCAAAGATTAAGTGGGAGAGAGGCTTCTAGATTCGTGCAACCCAGCGCGGCGATGAATGCAACAAGTTATGAGTTAAAAGATGATTTTGTCAGGGGTGTGCGGCGTCAGGCAAGGGCAATTGTTGAAAGGCTAATGGGTAATGAACAAATAAAGTGGCGTTCTGTTCTTGAGCAAGTAAATATTGTTATATCAGATACCCCCACACTAGGATCTTTGGATAACGAAGACATTTATATCCACGAGGATACAATCTTAGCGTATACCTTCTTGATATGGTTATCGAAGAAAGGATTTTCTTTGTCCTTGGCAGATGCGCAGCATTTATTTTATAGCACCTATTTGGATTTTGAAAAAGAAGCAAAGAATGAGGTTGCTGCTTTATATAAAAAGAAACATGGAATAGTTCCGCAGGAGTATCAATTTAAGGAAACAGAATCAGCCTCTAATAAAGTAGTTTTAGCGGCAGAACAATTATTTCAACGGGAAGCGTTAGAATCTTTGTTGCATTTGCACCGGTTTGAATATGAAATGCCTGCCCCGTTAATTGATGAAAAATCTGTCATGAAAACTGGTAAGGGGGTTGTAAATGTTGCTGTATTTCATCAGGGGCATAAGGATTCTTTTGCATTAGGAAGGCATGGAGGCGATGATCCCAGGGCTAATTTTATAGGAATTTTGTGGGATTCAGCAATTAAATTTAAAGTTGAGAATGGCAAAACAAGGGTTTTTGCAACATCAGGCCTTGTATTCAAGCAAGGGAAGCCTTATTTTGTTAGATTTAAAGAGCCAGTGGCCATTGATTATGTGGTGAATATTAATCAGAAATTGGATTTAAAGTTTATACAGGCAAATATTCCTTTAGCAGGTCAGCCTTTGATTGATGAGTATTTGGAAGAAAAGGATATTACCCACGAGATCTTAAGGGCAAAAGGGGTCCATGTGCCTAAGGCAATATTTCTTTTGGTTTCCAATAGTAGTCATTATTTTGTAAATAAGCGCCGTCAAGCAAATGAAAACATGGTTATTGTTGATCCAAACAAGAAGAATTTTGATACCCGTCTTGAAAAGACATTAATTGCATTCTTGGATGATAATAACCTTAAAGAAGCGGTGATTAAGCCCAATCGTAGTGCCTACGGGAGAAAGGTTTTATTTTTTAATAAGAATAATTTACCCGAAGCTATCAGGCATATCAAGGTATTGATGAACAATGGGGAAAATGTGCTTATTCAAGAACGGATATTGCCGCCATTATTAACGGAAAATGTCAAACAAATCCTGGATTGGAATTTGAGGGTGTTCGTATCCAGGGATAAAAATGGGAAGCCAAAGGTAAGTGATATGGTTGCCCGGGTAGGGGCGTTTGGTCGTTCGGTGAATGGAAGTACAGGTGCTTTTGAAATGACTTTGGAAGAAGTGGCTGATGTATTAAAGATAGCTTCGGAAGATTTGGAAGAAGTAAAACAAAATATTCGTTTAGAAGCTGTCAAGGCGTATGAAGCCATGAGAGATGCGATGAGGGAAGATGGTTTTATAATGTATAATGGCGAGCCTTTGGATTTTATGGGAGAAGATATTGTCCTGCGTTGGCAAGGGAATAAATTAGTGCCTTATCATATTGAAATTAATGGGCAGAATTCAGGAGAAGGTGGTTATCTTGATGACCATATTCAAAACACAAATCCAGATAGATTGGGGCTATGGGCAAAAGACTTTATTGAAACGATAGTCCAGCGAGCGACTGTATACCAGAACTTATCAGCCAGCAAGGCTATGGTTGCTACTCAAACGCGTGAAGAAATAGTTACGGAGGTGGAAGCTTTTTTAAGAGAGCTAAGATTGCCGTCAGAGCAGATTAAGAATTTTGGTATTCAATTTACGGATTTACATCCAATTGTGTGGTTTTCTGCCATGAATAAAGAGGGGGATGATCTGGCAAGGCAAATCCTGGCGCTCATTGCAGATAAATCGGATACAGAAATTAATGCTGCAGAATGCCAGTCGATATTCAATGAAGCGCTGAAGCGATTAGATGCAGCAATGAAGACGCAGCCTAATACCGGTGGGATTGATTTAACTTCTGACAAGGCTTTAGAGGTTAAAAATAGTGGTGAAGAGATGAAATTTAAGATGGATCCTGCTATGTTGACGCAACTTCAAAATGCTCCTGGTTTTGAACCTCAAATCATCAGCATTAAATCGTTTTCTTCAGGAGAAGCAGGGGTAGCGGAATTAAATCTATTTTTTGGTCTGTCGGAGCATCTGTGATATAAAATTTGATTTTATACTGTTATTATGTTATTATTTCATTAGAAGGCCTGCCGGTAGGCAGAGTATCGTATATGCAATAGTATAACCAGGAGTCAACTTATGACCAATAAGTCAAATGTGAATATTACTTTAGATAAGGAAATTATCCGTTTAATTGACATGGATCGGGGGCAAAAACCAAGATCATCCTTCATTAATTCCGTCCTTTTAAAATTCTTTAAGAAAAATCATGAGATTTTTGATTGGGGAGAAGAAAATCGTTTGGCTGAAGAAGATATTAAAGCTGGCCGGGTCAAGAAATTCGCCAATAAGAACGAGGCCATGAAATGGCTAAAGAATTAGTATTCACGGACCGCTTTAAGAAGAATTTTAAGTCTTTGCCTTTTCTGGTTCAAAAGCGATTTGATCAGAAATTAGGGTTATTCTTAGAAAATCCCCGCCATCCTTCTTTAAACATTCACAGGTATCATGGTTTTGATGATGTTTGGGAAGCGTATATTTCCAAACAGTATCGGTTTACTTTTTCTGTGACTAAAGAAAGTATTATTTTTAGGAATATCGGTCCCCATAAAATTATTGATGATGGTGATGTGTAATTAGAGGTGCCTGTAAGCTTCCAGGGCCTTACGCAATGGTGCAGGGAGGGCTGTTTTTTTGCGAGTCTTGGAATTGACCGTCACATGCACAGTCTTGGCTGTGCCAACTAAATCCTTGCCGCGGGTGATGGTGTATTCAAATGTAAAAGATGTGGTGCCGATATTTCCTACCTTAATTGCTATCGTGATGTGGTCCCCAACAAACAAAGACATTTTATAATCAGATTCTGCGTGCACGATAGGTAGAAAAAACTTCCCGCCTTTGAGCATCTGTGCAAAGCTGACTCCAAATTCTTCCAACAATAATTCATAAGCATCGTGAATAATCTTGAGTTGGTTGGCAAAAAATAATATGCCAGCAGCGTCGGTATCATGTAAACGAATTTGGGTTTTGTATGTAAACATGCCTCAATTATAGCATTGGTCGTGTTTTTGCAAAGGGCTATCGTTTATTCTTTGTTGACAATTAAAACAAAAATTGTAATATAGGAACACTTCGTTTTTATTAACCTTCTTCAAGGAAGTTTATGAACAAAAAAGCCCTCGTAGCAGAATTCGTTGGAACCTTCACATTAATCTTCATAGGCGTCGGAGCAATCGCAGCAGACTACATCACAGGTGGTAAATTAGGTTTAACAGGCATAGCCTTAGCCCATGGTTTGGCAATTGCTGTCATGGTTTCTGCCACAGCTGCAGTGAGTGGTGGTCATCTAAATCCAGCAGTCACTATTGGTCTTTGGTCTGCAGGCAAGATCAATCAAGCGAATGCTATTGGTTATGTTTTTGCCCAATGCTTAGGGGCCATTGCTGCGGCATTATTAATTAAAAATTGTATCCCTTCTGAAATCTTATCTTCTATTAATATGGGAACCCCAGGTTTAGGTTCAGGTATCACGCTTCAAATGGGGCTCATTTCCGAAGCTGTTTTAACATTCTTTTTAGTTTTTGTCGTCTATGGAACAGGCGTAGACCATCGCGCGCCCAAGGTCGGCGGGTTATTTATTGGCTTAACCGTGGCGTTAGATATTTTAATGGGTGGGCCAATTAGTGGGGCAGCGATGAATCCCGCGCGTCATCTAGGGCCAGCTTTATGTGGTGGTGGTTTGCAAAATATCTGGATTTATTGGGTAGGGCCAATTGTCGGTGGGATTTTAGCCGCTCAGATTTATAAAACCCAACTAGAGAAATGATTCCAACGTAATGTTGGAATCATCCCGAGCCTATAAGTGAGGGATCTAATGTTAGACCTCTCGCTGTTAGCTCGAGGTTAATTTCGTCCCGCTTCTAAGCGGGGCTCATTAAGGAGAGAAGAATGGCAGAACGTACAGGTTTAACAACAATGAAAGGTAATCCCTTAACATTATTAGGGAATGAAGTTAAAGTAGGTGATATAGCTCCAGATGCAACCTTGGTTGCTAATGATTTATCCGAAGTAAAATTATCCTCATTTAAAGGCAAGAAGGTCATCATTTCTGTTGTCCCGTCGCTGGATACCCCTGTTTGTGCTTTGCAAACCCAACGTTTTAATCAAGAAGCTTCCAAGTTAGCTGATGTTGTTGTATTAACCATCAGCAAAGATTTGCCATTTGCCCAAAAACGTTGGTGTGGTGCAGCTGGGGCAACTGCTGTTAAAACCTTGTCTGATTATCGTGGCAATTTCGGGGAAACCTATGGTGTTTTAATTAAAGGGTTAAGTTTACTGGCCCGCGCCATTTTTGTTGTGAATGAATCAGGGAAAGTGGTGTATACTCAGTTGGTTAAAGAAGTTGCAACAGAGCCCAATTATGAAGAAGTTTTAAAAGCCGTAAAAGGTGATGGCTCCCATGCAGGATGCGGTTGTGGACATAGCCATTAAACTATAAAGTAGAGGAGATTCATATGGCGTATACATTACCAACATTAGCTTATCCATACAATGCTTTAGAGCCACACATTGATGCAAAGACGATGGAAATTCATCACACCAAGCATCATCAGGCGTATATCAACAATGTGAACAATGCCATCAAAGGCAAGGCAGATTTAGAGGCTAAGTCCGTCGAGGATTTGATTGCCAACTTAAATGCTGTTCCTGAAGATATCCGCAATGTGGTACGTAACAATGGTGGTGGCCATGCTAATCACACCTTGTTCTGGACGGTCATCGGTCCTAAGGCAGGTGGCGCTCCAACAGGTAAGATTGGTGAAGCTATCAATAAAGAATTTGGTTCTTTCGATGCTTTTAAAGAAAAGTTTAACGCTGCAGCAACAACCCGTTTTGGTTCTGGGTGGGCTTGGTTATCTGTCAATAAAGAAGGTAAATTGGAAGTTTCCTCAACGGCCAATCAAGACAGTCCTATTATGGAAGGTAAAACCCCTCTTTTAGGGATTGATGTATGGGAACATGCCTACTATTTAAATTATCAAAATCGCCGGCCAGATTACATTGCTGCATTTTGGAATGTGGTTAATTGGCAAGAGGTTGAGAAACGTTTTGAGGCATCGTCCCGTCGGTAAAAATTCTGTGATCATCATAAAAATTTTTGAGAAATCCTTTGACGATCAATTTTTTTATCCCTACTATATGTAGTGTTATTCCTAATGTAGAAGCATATATGTAGTGCTTTTCCTCATTTATTATTTATTCGGAGGGCGGACCCCATGTCTCAAGAAACAGTCAACAATTTCGATATCAAGGTTCAAAAACGTAACGGTCAAATTATTGATTTTTTACCCCACCGCATTTTACAAGCCATTGAAAATTCCTTCAAAGAACAAGCTGGTTTACCTCGGGAATCTGAATTACCAGTAGAATTTACCGCCAAAGCCAAGCATGTGGTGGATTGTGTCACCATATCTTTAAAAGAACGTGGGGTTAGCCAGCCGTTCTTGACTGTTGAAGAAATTCAAGATGAAGTCATCCGCCAATTATACGAAAATGATTGTAAAGAAGTGGCGGAGCGTTATGCCAGTTATCGTCGTCATCATGCAGAACGTCGCAAATTATTTGAATTATATTCCGTCATTAAACGCGATGGCAAGGTGGTCTCATTTAAACAGGAAAAAATTACCCTGGCTATTGCCAAGGCCTTGATTGCGCACAACAAGGGCGTGTACAATGAAATTTTAATTGAAAAGGCGCACGAGCTTTCCGATAAGGTTGTTAGCGAAATTCGCACCCGTTGGGCAGAAGGTAAGGCTATTCATATCGAAGAGATTCAGGATATTGTTGAAAAAGTCATTATGGCAGGTGGTTATCATGATGTGGCAAAACGTTATATTATCTATAGAGAAGAACGTACCAAGGTGCGTCGGATTAAGAAGATAGAAACTCCTGAATCTATCGAATGGGCAAAGAATTTAGTTTTAAAAACTGAAAAAGGGGAACGCCCCATTGATTTGGATGAAGTGCGTTTTGAATTTGAAACCTGCTGCAAGGGTTTGGCAGATGTCGACGATGATCGTCTGTTTAATGAAGCAGTAAAAAATTATTTCAATGGCATGACAGAACGCCAATTAGCCCAGGCTAATATCATGGCAGCCCGTTCATTTATTGAGCGTGAACCGAATTATGCCTTTGTGGCGGCGCGTTTGTTGTTATTGATGGAATACCAGGAAGCTCTTGGGGTTAATACCAGTTTTGACCGTATGCGCGTCGAGTATCCGATGTATTTAACGACGTATATCAATAAGACGGTTGAATTGCAATTAACAGACCCTGGCCTAAAATCTTTCGATTTGAAAATGTTAGGCAAAGCCATTGTTCCAGAGCGGGATTTGATTTTCCGCTACATGGGTTTGCAAACCTTATACGATCGTTATTTTATTCATTGGGAAGATCGCCGTTTGGAATTGCCACAAATTTTTTGGATGCGTGTGGCCATGGGTTTATGTATTAATGAAGGCGAGAATAAGAATAAGAAGGCGATTGAGTTTTACAATGCGCTTTCAACATTTCGGTTCACGTCTTCCACACCGACGCTGTTTAATTCTGGTACCCGTCATCCGCAATTATCCTCTTGTTTTCTAACAACTATTGAAGATGACCTATGGCACATCTTTAAGTGCATTCAAGACGATGCCTTATTATCCAAGTGGAGTGGTGGTTTAGGTAACGATTGGACAAGCGTGCGTTCCATGGGTTCCCGTATTAAAGGGACCAATGGTAAAAGCCAGGGTATTATTCCATTCTTAAAAGTTGCTAACGATACAGCGTTGGCTGTAAATCAAGGTGGTAAGCGTCAAGGGGCCATGTGTGCGTATTTGGAAGTATGGCACTTGGATATTGAAGATTTTCTAGAATTACGCAAGAATACCGGGGATGAGCGTCGTCGTACGCATGATATGCATACAGCAAGCTGGATTCCTGACTTATTCATGAAAAGAGTTAAGGCAAATGCGGATTGGACCTTGTTTACTCCGTCGGAAGCCCCAGACCTGCACCATATTTATGGGTCTACCTTCGAAAAACGGTATGAAGAATATGAAGCATTGGCTAAAGAAGGCAAGATTAAGCATTTTAAAGTGATTTCTGCTGTTCAGTTGTGGCGTAAAATGTTGTCCATGGTTTTTGAAACCGGCCATCCGTGGATTACCTGGAAAGATCCTTCAAATATTCGTTCTCCGCAAGACCATATGGGCGTTGTCCATAGTTCCAACCTCTGTACAGAAATCTTGTTAAATACTTCAAAAGATGAAACAGCGGTTTGTAATTTGGGTTCAGTGAATTTAGCAGCCCATATTACTTCAGAAGGTTTAAATTTGCCTTTGCTTAAACAAACCGTGGCAACGGCCGTGCGCATGCTGGATAACGTGATTGATATTAATTATTATCCGACGACAGAAGCAAAAACTGCCAACCAGCGTCATCGTCCAGTTGGTTTAGGGGTGATGGGTTTTCAAGATGCCTTGTACCATTTAAATATTAGCTATGCTTCCCAAGAAGCGGTTGATTTTGCAGATCAAAGCATGGAAGCGATTTCCTATGCCGCTATTTTAGGTTCTGTGGAATTAGCTAAGGAGCGTGGTGCATATTCAACATATAAAGGTTCCAAGTGGGACCGTGGTTTGCTTCCTATCGATACCATTGATTTGTTGGAAAAAGAGCGTGGTGGTTATTTACAAATGGACCGTAAATCAAGTTTGGATTGGACACCTGTGCGTGAAGCAGTTAAAAAGCATGGGATGCGTAATAGCCTGGTTATGGCCATTGCTCCGACGGCAACAATCGGAAATATTACCGGTGTTACCCAATCGATTGAGCCCATGTATAAAAATGTGTTTGTGAAAAGTAATTTATCCGGTGAATTTACCGTTATTAATGAATTCCTGGTTGAAGATTTAAAGAAATTAGGGTTATGGGATCAGGAAATGATTGATGATTTAAAATATTTCGACGGTAGCGTACAAGAAATTGTGCGAATTCCCGCCGGGCTTAAGGCCAAGTATGCCACTGCTTTTGAAATTGAATATGAGTGGATTATCGAAGCTGCCAGCCGCCGTCAAAAATGGATTGATATGGGGCAATCTTTAAACTTGTATCAAGCCAAGCCAAGTGGTAAAAAGATAAGTGATATGTATATGTTTGCGTGGGAAAGAGGCCTTAAAACTACCTATTACCTGCGTTCCATGGGGGCTACACGTATTGAAAAAAGCACCCTGGATATTAATAAATATGCGGATGTGGTTGGTCAGCGTCAGCGGGATGAGAAGGGCAAGGTTATGGATTCTCCTGCACCAAAACTAAGTGCTGAACCTGTACAAGATTGTGAATCCTGCCAATAAAATTGGCAGGATTCACCTCGAGCCTGAAAGGCGAGGGGTTACCAAATAAAAATTTAGATCCCTCGCTTAAGTTGGCTCGGGATCAATTCGCCCTTCGGGCTCATTGAGGAGATTAATATGTCTGAAACAGTAAACGAGAACAATTCTGAATGTGCCGGCGGTATCCGGATGACGCGCGAACGTGTAACTGCGGACAGCAAACGCATCATCCTTAATAACCGTACGGTGGATGTTAACCAGCTGGTGCCCATCAAATATAAGTGGGCGTGGCATTTTTATCTGGATGCCTGTGCGAATCACTGGATGCCGACGGAAGTTTCCATGCAGCGCGATATTGAGCAATGGAAAAGCAATGCTTTTACGCCCGATGAACGTCATGTGATCAAGCGTAACCTGGGGTTCTTTTCAACAGCAGAAACCCTAGTTGGTAACAATATTGTCTTATCCATCTACAAGATGGTGGACAATCCAGAATGCCGCCAGTATTTATTACGCCAGGCATTTGAAGAAGCTATTCACGTGCACACCTTTCAATATATTGTTGAATCGTTGTCATTAGATGAATCAGAAATTTTTAACATGTACCGTGAAAACCAGGCGATTTATGAAAAAGATGAGTTTTCTATGAGCTGTACCGACGGTATTTTAGATGAGAGTGTTGATTTGGCTACTCCTAAGGGTTTACAAAAATTCTTGGATAATTTAATCGCATTTTATGTAGTGACTGAAGGTATTTTCTTTTATAGCGGTTTTGTGACATTGCTTTCATTTGGTCGTCAGAACCGTTTGCCAGGGACATGTGAACAGATTCAATATATTTTGCGTGATGAAAGTATTCACATGAATTTTGGGATCCAGTTGATCAATGCCATTATCGACGAGAACCCCTATTGCTGGACCCCTGAATTTACGGATTATGTGATAAGCCGTATTAAGAAGGCTGTGGAATTAGAATGCAATTATGCGCAAGAATGTTTGCCGCGTGGGGTGTTGGGTTTAAATGTGCCTATGATGCGCGAATATATTCAGTATATTGCAGACCGCCGTTTAGAAAAATTGCGTTTACCGCGCCAGTACAATTCTTCCAATCCATTCCCATGGATGAGCGAAGTGATTGATTTAAAGAAGGAAAAGAATTTCTTCGAAACCCGCGTCACCGAATATCAAACTGGTGGGGCGTTGGAATGGTAATAGTTTAAAAAAGGCCCTTGCGACGAGCAGGGGCTTTTTATTGTGATATATATTGATGTTTAATCAAAAAGTGATTGACAAATAATTATGATGCGCTTATAGTGATTTTGTAATGAACGGCCAACCCCAAAGGCCAAGACCATTTCCCCAAAATGGTTGTTTGATCCCCAAGTAATATCTTAAAATTTGACTATTAAGTATGACCATGATATTCTTTAGGTGGGAGGGTCAAATTATGATGATTACAGCTGGAAAATTCAAAGCTCAATGTTTAAAGATTATGGATGAAGTGCATAAACACCATCGAGAAGTTGTTATTACCAAATATGGAAAACCTGTGGCTAAATTAGTAGGAGTTTCTTCTCAAACAAAAGAACCATTATTTGGTTTTATGAAGGGTTCTGTCATTGTTAAGGGCGATATTATTTCTCCGATAGAGGAAATTTGGGATGTCCAAAAATCTGATAAATAAATCAAAATATTTGCTTTTAGACACCCATGTGTGGATCTGGCTTATAAATGGAAGTCAGCAACTTGACCATAAGCAGTATTTACGTGTTATTGAACAGTATGCCCAAAAGGATGCTTTAAGAATTTCTGCGATTTCTATTTGGGAACTGGGAATGCTGGTTGCTAAGAACAGAATAATCTTATCAAAAGAAGTTTCATTGTGGGTTAAAGAATCATTAAAAGGATATGGTTTATCCATAGAGTCCTTATCCACAGACATATTATTAGAAAGTACAAAAATGGGTGAGGATGCCCATCGCGATCCAGCAGACAGGATGATTTTGACCACAGCAAAACATATTCACGCAGCTGTTATGACTGCTGATGATCAAATGATTAAATATTGTCGACGGCACGCGTTACCTGTAGAAGCAGTTAGTTAAAGCTGTCCCAACAGTTTAAGCCATTTCCCCAAAATGGTTGTAGTTGGTTTTCCCCTTGAAGTTCATTATTAACTTTCCCCAATCATGACATATGATCCGTCTAGGATTTACACCAGTTGAATCGGCACTTTCTGCTTTTGGTCTACAGCTCAGCCAAGGGTTGATAGATGTCTTAATCCACGAAGGACGAATATTCGGGGTGATGATTGTTATTATTGGTTTTTTAACTGCAATATACCGTACAACTATATCCGGTGATATTAAACCTATATATGTTTTTGCAGCAACACTCTTTACTATTGCGATCCTATGTATTGTTCCAGGACAATCCAACTGCGAAATTCGTGATTTTTCTAACCAAGAAAATATTCCTACCTATCAATCCACGTTTAGCGGCAGTAGTATTCCTACTTTATTAACCTTTGTTGCTTCAGGCTCGGATGCTTTAGTTGCGTTAATGATTAGTACTTCAGATCAAATTGTCCCAACGGCATGGAAATTCCTGGATAAACCATTTGGTCCGCAAAAAGAGATGATTTATTTGTCTTCTATTATTAAAGAAGGGATTAGGGATACGCAACTGCAACATCACCTACGCTTATTTGTGGACCAGCATT